>DGQJ01000019.1:0-2031 GCA_002389705.1 Bacteroidales bacterium UBA4417 | reverse complement strand
TCTGTAGATATGGCCCGTAATTTTTTCGATGGCTATTCGAACAACGACACGCTCCGGTCGATGCAATGGAAACCAAAACTGCAGTATAATGCCGATGCATATTACCTGTATTCGGGTGCAAAAACACGGGCTAAGATTTCATTCCAGTATTTCGATGAAATGCTGGAAGATAAAGGCGACCTGCAAAAACCTTATTACGAAACCGCCATCGACAATTACTACCATACCATCCGCCAGACTTCAAAAGCTGAGGCATCGTATACCATTTCCGCGAACCGCCAGATCAGTTTTGTGGGTGCATATTCAACCTATAACCGTACCCGCGAGGTATACCAAAATGATCTGACGATACTCGAGAAACAACTGGCAGGCGGCGATACCACTTCAGTAGGCAGCTATTTGTTGCGTGCCTGGTACAACCGTAATTACCCGAATCAGAAACTGAACTACCAGGTTGGTTTCGATGGTAACCTCGAAGTAAACGAAGGGCAACGTATAGAAGGCGGCTCGCAGCAAATCGGCGATTATGCAGGATTTGTCAGCATAAAGTACAATCCGAACGAGAAAATATCCTTGCAACCCGGCGCCAGGTTCAGCTATAATACCAAGTATAATGCGCCGGTAGTATATTCGGTAAATATTAAGTACGGGTTTACGCCGCACACTTCTGTTCGGGCAACCTATGCCCGCGGATTCAGGGCTCCTTCCATCAAGGAACTTTATCTTGATTTCGTAGATATAAACCATAACCTGCACGGGAATCCTGACCTTGAAGCTGAAAACTCGCATAATGCTAACCTGAACTTCAGTTATAACCGCGAAACTTCAAAAGCATACCTGAATACCGACCTGGGCTTGTTTTATAACTACGTGTATAATATGATCTGGCTTTTCCAGGAAGGAAGCGATATAACCACTTACACGTATGGCAATATATCCCGTTTTATCTCGAGGGGCATTCAAGCCAATGCAACTGTGAGTTTCTATCCGCGCATTACCATTAAAGCCGGTGTTTCGCACGTTGGCCGGAGGTTCCCCGATAATACTGCCGATCAGTCTGATAAGTCGTTTCATTACAGTACCGACTTCAATACCATGGTTACCTATAATTTTGAGAAACTGAAGGCTACCGTTTCGGCAAATTATAAGTATACCGGGCGTTTCCCGCAACTTACTCCCGAGGGTTCATTTGAAAATGATTATATCGAAGGTTATTCGAACCTGGATTTAAGCATTACGAAAAGTTTCCTGCAGAATATGTTTTCAATATCTGTGGGAGGGAAAAACCTTACCGATGTTACAGATGTTCAGGCTGGCATGGTTTCGGGAGGTGCGCACAGCGGTGGTGCTGATGGTGCTTCGCGTGTAGCCTGGGGCCGGTCGGCATTTGTTAAGCTTACCTATAATTTCAAGAAATTCTGATGCTGNNCTTACTGATAACTACAAAAACCAGGTTTATTACAATCTTCACGACAGCCTGTCAGTGAGCACTGTACTCAAAAGCTCCTGGGATCTTGGTTTTGAGTGTTCTCCTTTGGGGTGGCGTGTGATACTGAACAGTGCCGGTTTTATGAAATCAGCCTATCTCGAGGGTCAGTCTTTTGGTTCCCCGGCTGACACCACGGGAGCAAAATGGCTTTTCAATCCCTCCGATGGAAGTGCTGATTCACTGGCCATTGGCAAGTGGTTTACTATTTCAGGAGATGATACCATTGGAACCAACCGTTTGATAGCCATCGACCGGGGAATGGATGAACTTGGAGAGCCCTTGGGTTTCTGCCAGCTGGTGATCGATAGCCTGTCAAATGGTATTTATTATTTTCGCATTGCTACGTTGGACGGGAAAAATCCCAAATCCTACGCTGTATCGAAAACAAGCTGGAATAACCACGCGCTTTTTTCCATCAGCAATCCGGCGGCTAAAGTTTCAGAGCCTATCAATACCTCCTGGGATTTACTCTTCAGCCAGTATACGACCTTGTTGTTTACGGATGCCGGCGAACCATACCCATACCTGGTCACGGGCGTGCT
>DGQJ01000389.1 GCA_002389705.1 Bacteroidales bacterium UBA4417 | reverse complement strand
TTTACGAGGTACGATTTACGAGGTTCGATTTACGATTTGCGAGGTGTGAGGTAGGAGATTTGCGCTTTGAAGTACAAGTTACGAATTACACCAGTTGACTTATTCAGGCTATTATTTACGCCTTTCGCCCAACTTTTCACTTTTAACCCCTCGCCCTTCGCCTTTCACTATTCAACATGCACTCAGCACTGAGCACTGAGCACTAATAATTTACAACTTCAACTTCACCCCAACCTTCCAGTAAACCGGATTGAAATTTANNACGAAGCAACACTATTCACTATTCTCCATTCCCTATGCACTACATTCTATGCACTATGCACTAAGCACATAAAATTTAGAACTTCATCTTCACCCCAACCTTCCAGTGGACCGGGTTGAAATTTACCGCTACCTCCGCGTTGTGGGCATCCCAATCGGTCNNGGATAAATCGTGTTGCTGAAATAATCAACTTTTGCATCGCCGGTTGAAGTGTACGTATAGTTTGTTGACGGACTTACCAGCACATTTTTGCCTGCGCCTGCATAAGTGGTGGTATAACTTGCATTGATTTTACCATAACTCATCCTGAAATTAGCTGTTACATATAATTTGCTCACAATCGGGAAATAAAACCCGATATAAGCATTCGGAAGCCAGGCATGGGAATGATAGTCCATAACTTCCATCTGCACGAAATTATCAAAGCTTACCAGGTTCGAGCGTATTTCCTTTTCGAGTTTGTAGTCGAGCCCGATGCCTGCCACCACCCGTTGCGATAAAAAATACCCGGCCGAAAGGCCGATATCCAGGTTTTGCGCCTGTGTTCCGGTCATATTGGTGGTAACACCGCCGCCTGAATTGGTCTTCATATAGTTGCCATCCAGCGACAGAATTACATCGCCTGTTTTTACCTGCGAAAATAAGGGCAGTGCCAGGAATAAAAATACGGGTAAAAGTAGGTTCTTCTGCATTATAATTGATTGTTAAAAATATGAATTTTGGTTGGTTCAACATGTTAATTTTTTGCAGGCAAAACCCTTGAAAGTTCCGCCAACGGAATATTTATACCACAATAAGTTCACCAAAAGTAAGCAGGTTATTGTCGGGATCAAGGATCGAAAATTCCTTCTGGCCCCAGGGTTTTGCCTGCAAATGCCCGGCCGGATGTATGGCAACGTTGTTACTGATCATCCGGCGGTATAAATCTTCGATATGTTCGGTGCGGATATAAACCTGCCCGTAATTTTCGGCCGGATCGAGTGTTTTGAATTCGAAAAAGTGAAGCTGTACCTGGTCCTTTTCCACCATCAGGTATCCATTAAAATCAGCACTGCCGAATTCGTGGAAACCAAGCAGGTTCACATAATAGTTACGTGTAACTTGCTTATCGCGCATAGGCAGCTTGGGGTTGATGGATTTGAAGAACATACGGCTTTCGTTGACGACTATTTCCTGATCACTCTGCCCGTGGGGCATCTCCCCCAGGGAGAGAACCTTGCGAACAAATTTTGCACATACTTCCAGGTTAGTTCTTATGGTTGCCATTTATTCATCTTAGTTGAATATGCACATTAGCACATTAGCACATTTTCAAATTATAACATCAGCACTGAGCACTCTGCACTCAGCACTCAGCACTATGCACTTCCTTACTTCGCTTTTATATCGTACGCCATTAAAGCATTGTTGTGCCGAAGGTAAAGTATACCGTTGTGTATTACAGGGTGTGCCCAGAATGGCCCCGTCATGCCTTCCTTTACCTGGAAACTGCTTACCAGGTCGAATTTTTCGGGCGTGGCCCTCAACAGCCCTACATTGCCTTTCTTCTCGTCGTAAATATACAGCATGCCTTCGGCTGCGATGATGGATCCTTTGTTATTCCACGACTGCTCCCACATTTTTTTGCCTGTACTCCATGCGATGCAGCACCAGTTGCCATTGCCGTTACTGATCCAGTTTGATCCGTAAATATACCCGTCGATCAGCACCACGCCCCCGTGATGTACATCGAGTATGCTGTCGGTCCAGACGATGTTAGCGTTTTTACCATCGGCATCCATTTTCAGCATCATGCCTCCGCAGTCGTAGCCACCGGTTACATACACCATGCCATCGTGGTACAGCGGTGTAACGCATTTAATATGATCCCATTTAAAGGATTCGGGCCTGATGTGGGCTACCTTCCACATGATTTCGCCATTGGCGGCATCAACAGCGAAAACATATTCCATGGCTACATTGATCAGTATCTTTTTACCGGCATATTCAACCAGTATGGGCGAAACATAGCCGGGCTTGGAGTTGATACTTGCCGATTTCCAGATGATGTTCCCGTTGTTTTTATCCAGGGCTATGGTCATGGTTTCGGGACCGCCGGGCGAGAAATACAGTTTATCGCCGTCAATCAGCAGCGATTCGGCAATGCCCCAGGCACCGTAGGTTCCCTTGTTGGCCTGGCTGGCTTTGTACGACCACAGGATCTTGCCGCTTTTCCCGTCGAAACAGGCGATATCGCCCAGCCCGCTGCAGGTATATACTTTATCGCCTTCAACGGTCGGGGTGGCGCGGCTTTCGGGATACGATTCGTTCCAGGCGCGGCCCATTTCGGCCTGCCACGACATATTGCCGTTCATATCGAGGGCATACAGTATGTCGAGCGTATCTTTTGTTCCGGTAATGTAAATGGTATTATTGCCAAACGATACCGATGAGTTTCCTTTGCTGAGTTCCAGGTTTTTCCATAACAGTGCTGGGCCTTTGTCGGGCCAGGTTTTGAGCAGTCCTGTTTCGGACGAAACGCCGGTGCGGTTTTCGGGGCGCCATTCGAAAATAGTTTGTGCCTGCATAATAAGTGCTGCGAACAGGAGCGGCAGCATAAATACGGAAATCTTCTTCATAAAGGGATGGATCGTTAACATTAAAACTTTTTGCGGCCTGGCACGCGGTTGTATGGTTTATCCACAAATTTGTTGTTGCCTGTG
The DNA here is from genome assembly GCA_002389705.1 of Bacteroidales bacterium UBA4417. Taxonomy (GTDB): domain Bacteria; phylum Bacteroidota; class Bacteroidia; order Bacteroidales; family UBA4417; genus UBA4417. The sequence goes on along the minus strand of DGQJ01000389.1, from coordinate 61 downwards.
CTGTTGCAAAAGTAGGGGTATTCGGGGAAAAATAAAACTGTATTCGGGGGCGGGGTTGGCC
>DGQJ01000372.1 GCA_002389705.1 Bacteroidales bacterium UBA4417 | reverse complement strand
TTGCCGGTTTCGGTGTGATAGGGCACTCCTTCGGCCAGATAAAAAGCCGGAGCTGCAATCATTAACGCATAAGCCAGCCACGTTTTTTTATTGTTTATCAGCAACGAAGCTTTAATATGTATTGCATAAATGCTGAAAATAGATATTGCGAAAAAGAAAAACCAGGTGAACCTTCCGGTTGCCCTGAATTGTTTGATGGCCGGAAACCAATCCAGTAAAAAGGGTAGTTGCTTGAATGGAATTCCCATGGCAAACAAAAGCAGTACCAGCGATGATAATACAAGTTGAGTCAAAATTTTGTTTTCGCTGATTTTGTTCAGAACCGGGTTAGCGACTTTCTTTGCCTTTCCTGTTATCCAGGCTACTGCAATTGCCAGCAGCACCAATATACTGGTTAACCCGATATAGCTCCAGGCTTCCCATTCGAGGTTTATTTTTAATCCGGGAATAGCGTTTAGTAATGTACCCAGTGGCGGATGATGCGGTACCAGAATATCATCGGGCTCTGCATTGTACAGGAAAAATCCCGACGGATTATCTGTTCTGCCGGTATGATGATCTGTAAAAAGTATAAATAAACGAAAGAAAATCACAGGCAAAATCACAGTCAGAAACAGGTGCAGATACAACTGAATATTACGCCTGAGTTCTTTTTTCTGCATCAGCCATGATATCACCCAAAATGAAAACTGGAAAAATACAGTCATAATACCGAGGTAGGCATGCATGAAAAACCAAAACAGGTTATTAAGCATCAGTAGCATCGACCAGAAATATTTTTTATCTGAATTTGCATGCTTGATCAGGAGATAAAAAGTTAGCGGGATAAAACAGCTGTATGATAAGGCCAGGTGACCGGTAAGCCTGAAAACCTGGGGTGCAAGCGCGGTGATGGCTATTGCCGAAATGGCAGAAAACCAGAAGTCAACTTTTAGTAAAGTAAATACTTTATGGGTCAGAAGTATGGTAAAGAAAATGGAAATAATCATCAGGAAATTTACTATCCCTATGCTGTAATCAGCGATTCCCGGTACTGCAATTGAAATAAGTCTAATTGTGTTCGCAAGAGCAGGGTGGCAATCGGTGTACATGAAATTTTCACCAAACGGATAATTCATCCCCGAGAATTCGACCCAAGCGGGATCATTTTTAATATGATACAGGTAGGTGAAATAATTTTTCAGGCCATCACCAGAGTCGGCAAACAAGTATGAGTTTGGATGGAGAAGAACGCTTCCATAGAAAATAAGGATAAAGCAAAAAGCTAAAAAATATAAAATCAGGCTTTTGGGTATTTTCATAAATATTGATTTAATACGTCAAAATTAAACTTTTTCAATTATTAAAATATTGCAAATGCAGCCGGGTATGTTTTTATGAGTTATTAACCTGTGATCACCAAGAGTTTTACAATGCTTACCTTTGCTAAAAATTTACTGCAATGGATCAACGACTGGCTGAATTTGAACGGCTTCTGAAAATTATGGACGAACTTAGGGCGCAATGTCCCTGGGATAAGGAACAGACTTTCGACTCGCTGCGGCACCTTACCATTGAGGAAACCTATGAGCTTTCGGATGCCATCCTCGAAAAAGACCTCGTTGAAATCCGCAAGGAACTTGGCGACCTGATGCTTCACCTGGTGTTTTATGCCAAAATTGGCGAGGAGTCAGGAGCCTTCGGGATAGCTGATGTTCTGAAAGGAATCAACGAAAAACTGATCCGCCGTCATCCGCATATTTATGGTGAAGTAAAAGTATCGAATGCCAATGATGTTAAGGATAACTGGGAAAAAATTAAACTCACCGAAGGCCGCGAATCGGTGCTCGATGGCGTGCCCATGTCGCTGCCGGCCATGGTAAAAGCCTACCGCATTCAGGATAAGGTGCGGGGTGTGGGTTTCGACTGGGACAATGTTACCCAGGTGTGGGAAAAAGTTGAGGAGGAAATTGCCGAGCTGAAACACGAACTGAACAATGGCCATGATAAAGACCGCACCGAAGATGAGTTCGGTGACCTGCTTTTCGCGCTCATCAACTACGCCCGTTTTATCGATGTAAACCCCGAAACCGCGTTGGAACGCACCAACCGCAGGTTTATCAGCCGTTTTAAACACCTCGAAAAAGCCGTAAATGCCGATGGTAAGGACCTTCACCAGATGACCCTGGCCGAAATGGACGTTTACTGGGAAAAAGCAAAAGAGGCGGAAGGGTAGGAGAAGGAATCAGGATTTGGAATGTCCGGATATAAGCTTTAAAAGCTCTTAGCCAAAACAAAGGATGAACACAATAATGAAGCCCCCGGCGACAATGGGTTGCCGGGGGCTTTTTTAATTAAAGCAACATGCTAATTTTAAATACTTATGCTGCTGATGTAACCTTCGAGGATTCGGCAGGTGAAATCAGGAAATCGACGACAAGGCTACTATCTGCCCCGGTGTTCAACTGCTGAGCTTCAGGCGTAACAAACCCTGTTTTATGGCAGTTAATGCTGTATTGGCCTTGTGGAACATCATCGAGCTGGTAATAACCATCTTCATCGGTTTCGATAGTCAGGTTCAGCGCTGCAATTTCAACAGTAGCTCCTTCAATAGGAAGTCCTGTATTAGCTGTCGTAACCGTGCCCGTGATTTCGAAAAACAAGGAATCGTCATTACCGGCGGGCCCTTTTCGACTCTCTGACCTGCGTAATGTCATATACTGACGAAACAAGTCAGCATCTGAGTATTCCCTGTATGAAACCAGTTCATCAATTTCATGTTTTAATAACTGGCTGGCCTGTGTGAAAAGAAAACGAAGTTCTTTCCACGATGTACGCCGGTCGCTGAGCTGAAACACTGTATTACGCAGCATATCGCCGAAATCCTCCGCTTCCTTTTTGAATGTTGTAAATTCAGCCTCTGTAAGTCCCAGTTCAATAGCCAGGCTTTTGTATTGCTGGAGTATGTTCGCAACAAAAATGGCATATTCGCACATGGTAAAAGCAGTTGCACGGGTAGCCAGGTTTTTGTAGGTCTTCATCTGGCTAAGCAATGCATCATTGTTATTACGTCTGGCAACAAGTATCCCTATGCCTGCCATGCGGCGCAGCTGGGTGCGAAGGTTCTTCTCACTTTGCATTTTCGGCCCGTATACATTCGATACCGGCTGGGTAAGAATTGAAATCAGAGTTGCTATTCGTTTAACCAGGTCGGAGAATGAATCCTTCACAGCCTGAGCCTGTGGCTTTTCTTCGAAAAGTACAGGGTGATTGTCGAGAACGCGGTCGATAGCCAAAAGCTTCTGTAACCGCTGAATATGTTTTTTCATTTTATTTCTTTTTGTTTTGTTTAAATTATGTTAAATGCCTGAATTACTGCTCAGGCTGCAGTTCCGGAGAGTATAGCATATGGCGGTGATGGCCCCGATGATGGTTTGCCTAAATGCTTGAAGGTGTGTATCCGAAAATCGGGTACATACCCGTAAACAGGTGATATTTTCCTCACCTGCCAAAGAATGCGAATCGCGCCTGCTGTTAACGGGTAATTAAATTCGAAAAAGCTGCCGTATAATTGTTCTTTATTTGATTTACGATACCTGATACCCTGTTCAATTTGCCAGGCTAATAACGAGAAATCAGGTTCATACGGGAATAATAGTTGCCACTTATCATGGTAATTAAAATCCGGTATAACAGTACTGTCATAATAGCAATCGTCTTCAGTCAATGAACAAGGTGAGGTATTTAACCTGGTGCATTCACAATCGGACAGTTTCGAAAATCGGATTATTTTCCACTTTATTCTTCTGAAAAAACCTGCAAAACTATTTGCTGCCCGTGCAAACCAACTGGAATTACTATCAGACCTGCTGGTTGCTTTTGCAAGCGCACTTAATTCAAAAACAATGGAATTGGATGTTAAAACAAACCCGTTGAACTTGGGAGCAGGTGAACTGGTTTTGTATACAAAGCCGGTTGATGCAACTGCAGGAGTGTTTGCCTGCTGAACAAAGCAGGTGATTGGGCTTGCAAAATCACTGGCTGAATAGGCAGGCCTTGTGGCTTTTGCATCAAAATTGCTGGTTGAGCCTGCAAAACTTGTGGTTGGTATATCAGGCTTGTCGGATACCTTAACAGGAGTATTGTTTATAACAACAAAGCCATGGGTTGCCTTTGCAATAAGTGTTGCCTGCTTGGCTGTATTAGTTCCTTTAGCAATTTTGAGTATTGATTTTGACTTAGGGAAGGGAAAAACGTTAGCTGCTACAGCCTGTTCCGTTTCTTTCCTGCCGGTTATATATAGCCATCCTGCACCCCATTGCTTAACTTCTAAAGTTAATGAGGAAAACAGTTGTAATATTTTTGCAGGCATAGTGTTCATTTAAATATTTTCTCTTCTAATGGTTAAGACGGAAATTCATGACAAAGCCCAAAAGAGAACATTCATATTTTTATATTTGATCATACAATTTCCCCGGTGAATACCAAATCGGGACGTCAAGTCATGGCTTATTTTCGTACCAGCCTTGCGTCATGCCAACAATTTGAATGGTTTAGCTTAGAGTTTTTATTCGGCCGGTTTATTCCTGACGATAATTTATATGTTAGCCGGTTTGTTTTGATATAAAAAAAATATTTGGTGTTATACATTATTAATATCTAGATATTTATTATTTTAGCAGTGAAGATTATTTAAAGTATAGGCACCTCAGGGTTTACCTGTCATGAATTTGAGTATTAATTAATGCACGATACTATGATTGATCCTATTCCTGATTTACCGCTAAGTAAACTGCCACTCGAAGAACTATTCCTGATGATGAGTTACAAGGATGATGATGTGCTGCAGGCCAACACAGCTTTTGCAGAGTTTCATCGCCGGTTTAAAGATTTCTTTTGGAACTATTGCCAAAGGTCATGCAAAAAACTTGAAGGCTATTACCACGAACCAGCTCTTACCATTTTCGACAACGTGATGAATAAGGTTTACTTTAAAGCGGGTAGTTTGCTTAAAATATCTGCACCCACAGAAGAAGCAATGAACAACATAATGAAGGGATGGCTTGCCCAGACAGCCGCCCGCGAAATTATTGATCTCTACGATGATAATAAGCAATTCGCCGAGATGCACGATTTAAAAGATGACGATGAAAAACTTGATGAGATTATGGAAACCTGGCAGGCAAAAAGTACGGATGAATACAAGATATCGCCCGAATCAGAATTTATAGATACTGCACTAGGGTTACTTAAAGAACGGGAACAGCATATTTATATAGAATTGCTTGGGCTGGACGAAGAAAATAAGTACTTGCCGAAGGAAGATGTAAAACGGCTTGCCGATCATTATGGCATTACCCAAGGTAATTTATACCAGATCAGGCACCGCGCAACCACGAAAATAAATGAATTTATTAATGCCAGAACAAAACCCACCGGACATGGAACCCTTAGATATATCCCCCGAAGAGAAGAAGACTGAAGAAAAAGTAAAACAATATCTTCGGTCGCAGGGCTATTTGCCTCCCATATCGGAAGCTGATATACTGGCTTTTGAAAAAAGCAACCCGCATGAACCATTGCCACCCGAAGCTAATGATCCCATGGCTGTATTGGCACGTGGTTGCCGGAAACCTGTAAAATTGCAGCCCCGGGTTGAGGATAACGAAATATCAGCCGAATTTGGAAGGCTTGCCGCAAGGCATGGCGATAAGCTTACGCCTGATATACTGAAACAATTGGATGAAGATGAAGCAAGGGATGGAGGGGAAAGTGAAGAGTGAAGAGTNNTGCTCGGAATGACAGTGAAAAGTGAAAAGAGTGGGGTAGTAGTTATAGGATGAGTAAAAATGACAGATTAAACGGAATGCAATATTTGATTATTAAAGATGAATAATTACGAGATCTCCCGCACGAGGATGGAAGAAATTTCGGATATGGCTGAATATTTCGCCGAATCATGCTGCCGTTCGTCGGCAGTAATACTTCCACAGGATATTGCGGGAACTATCGGGTTAAAGTATTCGACCGGAAATTATAAAGAAAGTTTTGATGGGTTAACACGATACCGGAACCGACGTTTTCATGTTTTTATCAATACAAGGCAGTCTGATCATTTATTTATAAACAGGGTAAGATTTTCGTTTGCGCATGAGTTGGGCCATTATACAATGCCCTGGCACCGGCAGGTCCTGATGCAGCCCGGAGTAAAACCCCATGGCTCGAAACTCGACTATTGTTTCGACAGCAGCGCCGAACGTGAAGCCGAATATTATGCTGCCTGCTTGCTGATGCCCGAAAAACGAATGCGCAGGGATATTGCAAACCGCAGGTTTAGTTTTGTGCTGGTTGATGAACTCAGTAAAAAATACCAGGTAAGCATTACTTCAACACTTATCAGGTTGATTGGCCTGAATGTATACCCGCTGATGGTGGTTTGCACCCGCAATAATAAAATTGCCTGGCAGCGATGTACCACTGATTTCCCGTTTTACTCCGTTTTGCGCGGGCTTACAAGCGAAGTGCCGGTAAACACCTGTGCCGGCGAATACTTTGACGATGGACGAAAATACGACAGCACCCAGGAAGTATATGCCGACGATTGGTTTTTGCTGCGCAACCCCTCCGACCGTCGCCGTAAATTTTCGGAGCACTGCGTTTACTACGAGCCTCTTAAGCAGGTAATAAGTGTGCTTTGGGAAAGGTGATAGGGGGGCAATTTTGTTAAAGGGGGAGGCATGGGAACTTGAGGGGCTAATAAAGTGAAAAATACAACAGGAGTTATTGAAGATAAAAAGCTTATTTAATTGATAATTATGATGGTAGGACATATTAAAAGAAATGAAGATGGAAGTTTTGAAGTTCAAAATTTGGATAATCATTTAGCCGGAACATCTTTATTCGCCAAAGAGTTCGCTGCAGAATTCGGGAATGAGGAATGGGGAAAGCTAATAGGGCTATGGCATGACTTTGGAAAGTATTCCGATGAATTTCAAGATTATATTAAGGTAAATTCAGGTTATGAGGAAGATGATCAGATGAGAGCAAGAACTGATCATACCTCTGCTGCTGCAATCTTGGCCAAAGAAATTTATCCTGGGTTATGGCCTCCAATTGCCTATTGTATCGCTGGTCACCATGCTGGCTTGCATAATTGGCTGCCTGAACTAGGTGTTTCAGGTGATTTGTCCGACAGGTTAAAGAAACAAGAGTTTTTGGAAAAAATAAGAACAAAGATTCCTACTGAATTACTTGAGAAAATAAACCTAAATCCGCCTATAGGAAAACCAATCGATCCGAAGCAGATGCACTTATGGGTAAGAATGCTCTTTTCCTGTTTGGTCGATGCCGATTTTCTCGATACTGAACGTTTCATGAATCCCGAATCGTTTGCAAAAAGAGGAAAGTATGATTCGCTGCGTGAATTGAAAAGTCGATTTGATCTTCACATGACAGAAATGTCGAAGATAGCACCCATAACAACCGTTAATTCGATACGCAGCAAGATACTGAAAGATTGTGTCGCTTCCGGCAATTTGGAACCTGGTTTCTTTTCAATTACAGTACCAACCGGAGGAGGCAAAACATTGTCCTCGATGGCATGGGCATTGGTTCATGCGTTGAAATACAACAAGTCAAGGATTATTTTTGCTATTCCATACACAAGTATCATTACTCAAACCGCACAAATTTATCGCTCAATATTTGGCGATGACAATGTAATAGAACATCATAGCAACATCGACGAGGATACAAATACACAAGAACGAAAACAGGCTGCTGAAAACTGGGACGCACCAATTGTTGTAACTACTAACGTTCAGCTTTTCGAATCCCTTTTTGCCAATAAAACCTCGCGATGCCGTAAGTTACACAATCTGGTAAACAGCATTATCATTTTAGATGAAGCTCAAATGCTGCCACCTGAATTTTTAAATCCAATTCTTATAATATTAAAAGGCCTTGTTGACAATTACTCCATTTCTGTCTTGTTATCAACAGCTACTCAGCCTGCCTTAACAGGTAAAATTGGAGGAAGTGGTCAGTTTGCGTTCGAAGGAATTGCTGATCATTCGGTTCGTGAGCTTGTTCATGATGTTGATGAATTAGCCATAGACCTGAAAAGGGTAGAAATACAACTGCCTGAAAATATCAATGAACCAATTGATTGGACAAGTATTTCAGATGAACTACAACAACATGAGCAGGTACTTTGCATTGTAAACACGCGGAATCAGTGTCGTGAATTACACGATTTAATGCCTGAAGATACGCTGCATCTTTCACGGTTAATGTGTACCGCCCATATTATGGATGTTATTGACGAAATAAAACTCCGGCTCAAAGAAAATAAGCCTGTAAGGGTTATCAGTACCCAACTCATTGAAGCTGGTGTGGATATTGATTTCCCCGTGGTTTACCGGGCTATTGCAGGATTGGATTCTATTGCACAATGTGCAGGGCGATGCAACCGCGAGGGAAAACTAAATAAGGAAAACAAACTTGGGTTGATGAAGGTTTTTGTACCCTCGAAGGGAACACCCATTGGATTAATGCGAAAAGGTGCCGATACGTTTAAAGAGATCTTAATCAATAAGGCGGATAATGAAAATTCATTGCTCGAACCACAAGCTTTTCACAATTATTTCAAACTTTTTTATAGTAAAATCGACAATTTTGATAAAACTGACATTGGAGATAGTTTGTGGAAAGATGCCCAATCAATGAAGTTTCAATTTGCCACGGCGGCGCGGGATTTTAGATTGATTGATGATAAAAATGCCCAAACAATTCTGGTGGAATACAAAGATGGCAACGAACTGATTCAACTGCTCAAACGTAAAGGGCCGGAACCTTGGTTGATGCGGAAATTACAGCGTTACACAGTATCGGTAAACGAAAGGGATTTTGCAGAAATACAAAAAGCAGGCTTGATCGTTGAACTACATGGATGCTGGATTCAGGATTATCAGAAATTATATAACCAACATTCAGGATTACAACTGAAGGGTAAATGGCTAGAAGAAATAAACATCATATAATAAACCCAATATGGAATATTACAACAAACAATTTTGCATTGAAGTATGGGGCGATTATGCTTGTTTTACTCGACCCGAAATGAAGGTGGAGCGGGTAAGTTACGATGTAATCACCCCATCGGCAGCACGTGCCGTATTCGAAGCCATATTTTGGAAGCCAGCCATACAATGGAAGGTGAAAAAGATAGAGATTCTCAATCCAATTCGCTGGATTTCTGTTCGCCGCAATGAGGTTGGAAAGCTGATGAGCGACAAATCGAAGGAGATTTTTATAGAAGAGGATCGACAACAAAGAGCAGGACTTTTTCTGCGGAATGTGGCATACCGACTCTATGCCGAAATGGATTTTATTCCCCTTCGTAACAGGAATCGGTTTGAAACGCCTGATGATTTGAAAGACCAGGAAGAAGAAACCATTCTGAGAAGTACTGAAAATCCTGGAAAGTACAATGCCATATTCGAACGCAGGGCAAAGAAAGGACAGTGTTTTAATCAGCCTTATTTAGGGTGCAGGGAATTTTCATGCAATTTCAGATTAATCGAAAATCCTGAACAAGAAGAGAAAAAGCCTATAAAGGAAACACGCGATTTGGGCTTTATGCTGTACGATATGGATTTTTCTGACGAGAAAGATCCAAAACCTATGTTTTTCAGGGTTCAACTCAATGATGGGGTAATTGAAATTCCACCAATTAGTAGTGAGGAGGTACGCCGATGATACTGCAAGCATTATACAATTATTCACAACGTAAGGCTGAATCCGATCCCAAATATCCAATGTTTGGTTATGAATGGAATAGTAAAATTTCGTTCCGGATTGTGATAAAGGAAAATGGAGAATTCTTTCAATTAGAACCCAATACGGTATCCTATTTAGTTCCAAGAGCAGTTAAAAGGTCTGGCGGTAATTTTCAGCCTAATTTCCTTTGGGATAAGGAAGAATATATATTGGGAACTTTTGATAAAAACCAGACGAAACACAATATTTTCAAGAAATATGTTTCTGAATATATTCCCGAACAACTCAGGGATAGCGACGGGATTAAGGCAATCAATGATTTTTATGCGACAAACCAAATTGAAGCGATACAGAAATCACCTGATTGGGAAATGGTTAAAAGAGCAAAGAACCCATATATGAGTTTCTGGCTTGTAGGACATGGTGAACCAATTGCCTCCGATGAGCGATTTAAAGAATTTGTAATTTCAACAGAATTACAAGAGACGGTAGAGTCTACTGAAAAGATTATTAGAGGAATTTGCTCAATTACTGGAGAAAAAACAATAATTGCTAGGACACACCAAAAGACTTTTATTAATAAAGATGCAAATCTGCTTGTCAGTTTCCAGAAAAACTCCGGTTATGACTCTTATAAAAAGGATCAAGCCTATAATGCTTCTGTTGGTGTTGAGGCTGAATTTGCTTATACAACCGCTTTAAAGATATTGCTTGAAAGCAAGAGTAATAGATTTAATATTAGGGGAAAACAAAAGAGTGGCACTACATTTCTTTTTTGGGCCGATAAACAGAATGTATTGGAAGAGAATTTTAGTTTTTTCTTCAATACTTCTTTTCAAATGGATAATCCTGACAAGGAAGTGAAGACTGTAAAAGCAGCTTTAGAATCAATTTTCACAGGTCGTTTGAATGACGAGGGAGCTATTAGATTTCATATCCTTGGTTTGTGTCAAGGTGGTGGCTCACGAATAGCAATCCGATTCTGGAAAACAAATACAGTAAAAGAATTTGCACTGCATATTAAAAAGCATTTTGAAGATTTGGAAATAATTTCAGATTCAAAGACGCAAAAAGACTATATCAATCTTTATAGCTTTTTCTCTAACATTTCCTTAAAAAACGATATTGATAATTTGCCACCGAACATTCATGGAAGTGTAATTGAAAGTATTCTCGATAGCAGAATAAAATATCCAGACACTCTTCAACAGCAATGCATCCGGCGCATTCGTGCTGAACAGCACGTAAACTATGTCCGTGCGGCAATTCTTAAAGCCTATTTAAACAGAAAAGAAACAATTTATAATACAAACGAAAAACTCATTACCATGTCACTCGATTTAGAAAACAAAAACCAGGGCTATCTCTGTGGTCGCCTGTTTGCTGTACTCGAAAAAATCCAGGAGGATGCACAGCCTGGTATTAATGCAACTATTAAAGACAGATATTATGGTGCTGCTTCAAGTACCCCTGTAACTGTTTTTGGTCGGCTGCTCAATCTCTCGAACCACCATCTGGCAAAACTTAGCGGTGGTAGCAAAACTTATTTTGAAAAGATGATTCAGGAAATTATGACTGGGGTAAGCAGTAATGGCTTACCTGCACATTTGTCGTTAGATGACCAAAGCCGTTTTGCCATTGGCTACTATCATCAACGTCAGGACTTATTTACAAAAAAAGATAAAAACAACTAAAAAAAAGGAGATCATATTATGAACGAATTAATTAAAAACCGTTACGATTTTGCTTTACTGTTCGATGTTACAGACGGAAATCCAAATGGCGATCCCGATGCCGGAAACCTGCCACGAGTTGATGCCGAAACTGGAATGGGGTTGGTTACCGATGTTTGCCTCAAGCGTAAAGTGAGGAATTTTGTACATTTAGTAAAGGGCGCCACAAAGCCGTATGATATTTTTATTAAAGAAAAGTCAGTATTAAACAGGGAGATTGATAATGCTTATATAGAGTTAACTATAGATCTGTCTAAAGCTCCTTCTGATCCTACTGATGGGAAAAAAAGAAATAAAGATGGGCAGGCTCAAGGTAAAGAGATAGATAAAGGTAGAAGTTTTATGTGTCAAAATTTCTTTGACATCAGAACATTTGGTGCTGTATTAACAACTGGGGCAAACGCAGGTCAAGTTAGAGGTCCTGTACAATTAACTTTTGCACGTTCGATTGACCCCGTGGTTGCATTGGAACATAGTATTACGAGAGTAGCAAAAACAACTGATGAAAGGGCTGAAACAGGTGGCTCTGAAATGGGGCGCAAGTTTACCATTCCTTATGGATTATACTTTTCTAGAGGTTTTATATCATCTCATCTGGCAGCTCAAACAGGTTTCAATGAAACTGATCTGGAATTATTCTGGGAAGCGCTCAAAAATATGTTCGACCATGATCATTCCGCGGCCCGTGGTATGATGAGTACCCGTAAGTTGATTGTATTCAAACATTCAACAGCTTTGGGGAGTGCTCCGGCACACCAGCTCTTCGATGCCATTAAAATCGAAAAGAAAGATGGATCAAAACCTGCACGCTGTTTTGCTGATTACTCAGTTTCTATTGACAGAAGTTCCATACCACAAGGTGTAGAAGTAATCGAAATGTTGTAATAACTATTAAAACAACTTTTCCACCACTTCCTGTTTCGAAATCCCTAAATGCTGTGCCACATCGGTGAGTATGGCATTTAGGGTTCCGATACGCAATGGGTCGTGGTTAGGAATGGTAATATGATGTTGTCCGTTTTGCAGGGTGGTAAGTCGGATATGGCTGCCGGTTTGACGCGTGGGTTCGTACCCGTATTTATGAAGGGCTTTGATTAATTGCTGTGCATCAATATTACGCGGAATTTTCATAAAGAATAAGTTTCCTCGCGGGTAACATGCAAATGAATTAATTCCGGCATTTCTGGTTCTTCAAAATGGCAGCGCACTGCATCACTGATCATAGGTTTTAACTCCTCAACAGTATCAGCCTGGGTAAAAATTGAATGATTTACCGCCCGTGCAAAATAACCACCGTCCTGCGATTCTTCTACTAAAAAAACGATCTCTTTCATGGCGACTGAATTTAATGCAAAAATACAAAAAAACATAGATAGAAAATGTACTCCGACGATGACCTGTTAATGCTTTCCGGTATTCAGCATATGGCCTTTTGCGAACGCCAGTGGGCACTTATACATGTTGAGCAGCAATGGCGCGAAAATGTTAAAACAACTGAGGGGCATCACTTGCACGAAAGAGTGGATGATCCATTGGAAAGTGATAAGCGCGGCAGGGTAATTACTTACCGTGCTTTCCCATTAATCAGTTATCAACTTGGTGTCACTGGCCGGGCTGATGTTGTTGAATTAATCTATTCGGAAGAGGGTGTGCTGATTGATGGCTATGAAGGCAAATGGTTATTGCATCCTGTGGAATACAAACGCGGAAAACAAAAGCCCGATGTGCGCGATGAGGTGCAGGTTTGTGCACAAGCCATATGTCTCGAAGAGATGTTTAATACCAAAATAGTAAGAGGGTCATTGTATTACGCCGAAACCCGCCGTAGGATAATTGTAGAGTTCACGCCAGAATTACGACAAAATGTTTTTGACCTTGCACAAAGGATGCACGAATTATTCGATAATGGAATAACGCCTTTGCCTGTGTATAAGACGCATTGCAAATCATGTTCCTTATTTGATATTTGTCTGCCGTTGAGCATGTTTGGCAATGGGAGAGCTTCAGAATATTTACAAAAAGAACTTGAAACTGATTAAATGCTATGCGAAAATTACTCAATACGTTGTATGTTACAACACCGGGAGCTTATCTGAGCAAGGATGGCGAAAATGTTGTGATCAAGGTCGAAAACCAGGAGCGATTCAGGATTCCTGTACATAACATTGAAGGTATCGTATGTTTTGGCTTCATGGGGGCTAGTCCGTCGTTAATGGCACTATGTGCCGAACGGAATATTTCAATAAGTTTTTTATCTGAAAACGGGTACTTTCTTGGAAGAGTAACTGGTCCGGTGTCAGGCAATGTATTGCTTCGACGAAAACAATACCGGCTGGCAGATGATAAACAATTCTCCTGTTCAATAAGCAATATTTTTATTGCCGGTAAAATTTCAAATTCCAAAACAGTTTTACAAAGAGCAATGCGCGATCATCCGGACGAAGCCAGCAGAACGGAAATGGAGAGTGCAATACATACGCTTGGCATCAAACAAAAACAAGCGCTGAAATGCATCGATAATGAAATTCTTAGAGGGATTGAAGGCGAAGCAGCAAATAATTATTTTGGGGTATTTAACCATTTAATCATTGCCCAAAAGGCAGATTTTATCTTCAATGGGCGAAATCGTCGTCCTCCAATGGATAATGTTAATGCAATCTTATCCTTCGTCTACATGTTGCTTATGCACGAAGTCAGATCGGCACTCGAAAGTGTAGGTATAGATCCCTGTGTTGGTTTTTTACATACTGACCGGCCTGGCCGCCAAAGCCTGGCACTTGATATGATGGAAGAATTCAGGCCCTACCTTGCTGATAGATTGGTTCTTTCGCTGATTAATCGGAAACAGGTGGATGCAAAAGGATTTGAAAGCCGTGAAGCTGGTGGTATACTTATGAATGATACAACAAGGAAGGATATACTAACAGCCTGGCACAAGCGAAAGCAAGAGGAAATCATGCATCCCTTTCTGAATGTTATGGTTCCCATTGGTCTGTTGCCTTATTGTCAGGCTTTATTGCTAGCACGATATATTCGGGGTGATATCGATAATTATCCGGTGTTCATTAATAAGTAAAAGTTATGATGGTTTTAATTACTTATGATGTGGAGACTATGACTCCTTCCGGGCGTAAAAGATTACGTCATGTTGCAAAGCAATGTGTAAATTTTGGGCAACGAGTTCAAAATTCAGTATTCGAATGTATAGTTGATCCGGCACAATTTTCTGAACTGAAGCACAGACTTGAATTTATAATTGATCCGAAGAAAGACAGTTTAAGATTCTATATGCTTGGTAACAACTGGCAAAAAAGAATAGAACATATTGGTGCAAAATCATCGTTTAATCCGGAAGACGTAATGATAATATGATCCGCGAACCCAAAGTAATCACTAAAAGTTATAGGGTATCGCGAGCGCTCATAATCAGTTTTTTACTTGTTTCTTTCAATAGTATCATTCGTTTTTCATAAAGCTAATTACAACTTTCGCGGAAACGGTCTTCTAACATTCAGATTATTATTAATTTAGAGGCTCTACAGTCGCGCCCCCCGCGGGC
>DGQJ01000371.1 GCA_002389705.1 Bacteroidales bacterium UBA4417 | reverse complement strand
AAAAAAAGCAGGTAGCTGTTGTTACCTGCTTTTTTGTTATCAGGGTGCAGAAAGGCTACATATTTTAGGATGTATCATTTCGGATCTTCATTATCCCTTGCCTGGTTGGAAATACAAATATACGAACGATAAACATCAGATATAGGTTTATCAATATATTGTTAAATAGCTAATTGTCAGCGCTATATATTTACTAATGTAGAATAGTTCCATATTATGATTTTTTAGATAATATTTTCGTCTATTGTTATTTGAATAACAAAAAGAAATTAATTTTGCAGAAAATTTCATACCATGAATTTATCACACATAGAACACATCGGAATTGCTGTTAAAAGCCTGGAAGACAGCATCTCATACTGGGAAAAAGTATTCGGGCTAAAGTGTTATGCAATTGAAGAAGTTGCTGACCAGCGGGTAAAGACAGCCTTTTTTATGATTGGCCAAACCAAGATTGAATTACTCGAAAGTACCGATCCTGAAGGACCGATAGGAAAATTTATTGAGAAAAAGGGAGAAGGTATTCATCATATAGCCTTTGCAGTAAAGGATATTGAAAATGCGCTTGCCGAAACCGAAGCCAACGGCATACAGCTTATTGACAAAAAATCAAGAAAAGGAGCCGAGGGCATGAACATCGGGTTTCTGCATCCGAAATCAACGTTTGGTGTGTTAACCGAACTTTGCGAGAATAAAAACATCTAAATTATACTTACCTATGGCTATTGAAGAAAAAATCAAGCAACTGCTTGAAAAGAGAGAGCTTGCAAAACTGGGAGGTGGTCAGAAACGTATTGACTCCCAACACAAAAAGAACAAACTCACCGCCCGCGAACGTATTGATTTATTGCTCGACGAAGGCAGTTTCGAAGAATTCGATATGTTTGTTACTCACCGGTGTACCGATTTTGGTATCGAAAATGAGAAGTATATGTCCGACGGTGTGGTTACCGGTTATGGTACCATAGATGGACGACTGGTATATGTATTTTCGCAGGATTTCACTGTTTTTGGTGGTTCGTTAAGCGAAATGTATGCCAAAAAAATATGCAAAGTGATGGACCAGGCTATGAAAATGGGAGCCCCGGTTATTGGCATCAACGATTCAGGCGGAGCACGTATTCAGGAAGGCGTTCAGAGTCTTGCAGGTTATGCCGAAATATTCCAGCGTAACATTATGGCATCGGGAGTTATTCCCCAGTTATCTGCTATTTTCGGCCCATGTGCCGGTGGTGCAGTGTATAGCCCGGCCCTTACCGATTTTATTATCATGTCGAAAACAAACAGTTACATGTTTGTTACTGGTCCTAAAGTTGTTAAAACTGTTACCGGCGAAGTTGTTACCGACGACGAACTTGGCGGAGCAATGGTTCATGGATCAAAATCGGGCGTTTCGCATTTTGTNNATGGACCCGATTGACAGGCTTGAGGAATCGCTGAATGAAATTATTCCCGACAATCCTAACAAACCGTATGATGTTAAGGATGTGATTCACTCGATTGCTGACAATAACGAGTTTCTGGAAGTAGCCCGGCACTATGCTCCCAATATTGTTACCGGATATGCACGTTTCAACGGCATGTCGGTTGGTATTGTAGCTAACCAGCCTAATTACCTTGCAGGTGTACTCGATATTAATGCTTCGCGTAAAGCGGCTCGTTTTGTTCGTTTCTGCGATGCTTTCAATATTCCTATTCTTACCCTGGTTGATGTGCCCGGATTCCTGCCCGGAACAGCTCAGGAGTACGGCGGAATTATAGTACATGGCGCCAAACTGCTGTTTGCTTATGGCGAAGCTACTGTTCCGAAAGTAACCGTTATTTTACGTAAAGCATATGGTGGTGCTTATGATGTAATGAGTTCGAAACACCTGCGTGGTGATATCAATTACGCATGGCCTTCAGCCGAAATTGCAGTTATGGGTCCCAAAGGTGCTATTGAAGTTCTTTATAACAAGAAACTGGCCGAAATTCAGGATCCGGCAGTACGCGAAGAAGAATTCCGTAAATATGAGGAAGAATATAAATCCAAATTTGCAAATCCTTATGATGCAGCAAGTTATGGTTTTATTGATGATGTTATTGTGCCACGCAATACACGCTTCAGGGTAATCCGTGCTTTCCAGGCTCTGTCGACCAAGAAAGATGTTAATCCACCGAAAAAACATTCAAACCTGCCATTATGATGCTATCAACAATCTTGCTGATTCAGACCGGCGACCGTATTCCGGGCAAGGCAGCAGCTGAATTCGGGCAAATGGATCCCAGTGGTTTTGCCATGACCATTATAGCTATGAGCGTTGTTTTTACTGCGCTGATACTGCTTTATCTGGCATTTAAATACATTGCCAAATTATATAATGTGGATATAAAAAGACGTTTCCGACAAGGCAGCCCCGAAGAAACTGCTCCGGAAACGATTGAAAATATCCCAGGCGAAACGCTTGCAGCCATAACGCTTGCTATACATATGTATAGTAAACAACTACAGGGTTTGGAAGAAGCTGTGATGACTATCAGGAGTGTATCCAAAACCTATTCACCATGGAGTTCAAAAATTTATGGTTTACGTCAAAATCCCAAAAGATAACATATGAAGAAGTTCAAATTCACCATAAATGGTAATGAGTATGCTGCTGATGTTATGAGCATTGAAGAAAACACAGCAGAGGTAGCTATAAACGGTGTTAGCTACACCGTTGAAATTGACCAGAAAGTGCAGACTGTTAAAACGCCTAAACTTGTGCGCACGCCTGCAATACCTTCAACGGATTCACATCCTTCAGTATCAAAAACATCAAGTCCGTCGGCTCCTAAGG
This sequence comes from Bacteroidales bacterium UBA4417, assembly GCA_002389705.1. GTDB lineage: Bacteria > Bacteroidota > Bacteroidia > Bacteroidales > UBA4417 > UBA4417. Next base: position 2,887 of record DGQJ01000371.1, on the reverse strand, counting down.
GCACAGGCAGTATCAAATCACCACTGCCAGGTGTTATTCTCGATATTTACGTTCGCGAAGGTGATACCGTAAAAATCGGTCAGAAACTGATTATGCTTGAAGCCATGAAAATGGAAAACAACATTAATGCCGATAAAGAAGGCCGTGTTGCTTCAATAAAAGTTTCGAAGGGTGACAGCGTAATGGAAGGTGATATTCTTATCGTAATCGGAGAATAAATATATGGAAACAGCAGGAAATTTCTGGGCATTTTTGTCCGATCACCTCAGTCAGTTTATTCAATATACCGCATTTGCCAATTTCACCATTGGGCATTTGATTATGATTGTCGTTGGTCTTGCGTTTATCTATCTTGCAATTGCCAAGGAGTATGAGCCTATGTTGCTCATTCCCATTGGTTTTGGTATCCTGGTCGGGAACATCCCTTTTTGGGGTGCCGATCATGTGCTGGGTACCGATCCGGGCAATTTACAGATAGGTATTTACCAGAGCGGAAGCGTACTAAATTATTTGTACTACGGCGTTCGCATGGGAATTTATCCTCCGCTGATTTTTCTTGGGATTGGGGCAATGACGGATTTTTCGGCCCTGATCTCAAATCCAAAACTTATTCTGATAGGTGCTGCTGCTCAATTGGGTATATTTGGGGCATATGCAGCTGCACTTGCCTTTGGTTTTTCGCCATCCGAAGCCGGTGCAATAGGGATTATTGGTGGTGCCGATGGGCCAACCGCTATTTTCCTGTCGTCGAAACTGGCTCCTGATCTGGTAGGTGCCATTGCAATTTCGGCTTATTCGTATATGGCCCTGGTTCCGGTTATACAACCGCCGGTTATGCGATTGTTAACTACCCGGAAGGAACGCCTGATACGGATGAAACCACCGCGTACTGTTTCAAAACTCGAAAAAATCCTTTTCCCTATCATCGGGATGCTGTTTACCTGTTTTATTGTGCCTTCCGGACTTCCGCTGCTGGGTATGCTTTTCTTTGGTAACCTGCTGAAAGAAAGTACAGTAACCAAGCGACTGGCAGATACAGCTAAAGGACCAATGATCGACATTGTAACCATCCTGATTGGTTTAACGGTTGGTGCTTCTACACAAGCCACCACTTTCCTGACAGAAAAATCGGTACTCATTTTTGTGCTGGGTGCTGCATCTTTCATTATCGCAACCTTTGGTGGTGTAATGTTTGTGAAGATTATTAATATTTTCCTGAAAGAAGGCAACAAAATGAACCCGCTTATCGGTAATGCCGGGGTATCGGCCGTACCCGATAGTGCGCGTGTTTCGCAGGTTGTCGGGCTGGAGTATGACAAAACCAACCACTTACTGATGCATGCCATGGGGCCAAATGTTGCCGGTGTTATTGGCAGCGCTGTAGCAGCCGGGGTGCTTTTAAGTTTCCTTTTCTAACCTTACAATTAAATTTCCCGAATTAAAATAAAGAAAGCTCCGTTAATCCGGGGCTTTTTTTATTTTTACACATTCTTTCCCAGGCTAACAACATTTTATTAACCACCTCATTATATGCTCATTATTGGAATTGCCGGTGGCTCCGGATGCGGAAAAACCACAGTTGTCCGTGAAATCATCAAGCGTTTGCCTAAAAATTCAGTAGCTGTTATTCCGCAGGATGCATATTACTGGGACAACGGGCACCTGAGCCCTGAGGAAAAACTGAAAATTAATTTCGACCATCCCAACTCCATTGAATGGAACCTGCTGGTTGAACATATTGATGCACTGCGTCGCGGCGAAAGTATCGAAATGCCTACCTATTCGTATATCACCTGTGCCAGGCAGAAAGAAACTGTACGAATAGAGCCCCGCAAAGTAATAATTGTGGAAGGAATACTGATTTACAGTGATCCGAAATTAACAAAACGTCTTGATATAAAGGTTTTTGTAGATGCCGAAGGCGACGATCGCCTGATGCGCATTATACGCCGCGATACCGTGGAACGTGGCCGCGATCCTATGCAAGTGCTTGAGCATTATACCCGCTGGGTAAAACCCATGCACCTGCAGTTTATTGAACCTACCAAGCGCAATGCGGATATCATTGTTCCGCAGGGAGGCGAAAATAAAGTGGCAATTGATATATTGGCTTCACGGATTAAAATGAAACTCGACTCGGGAGATTAAAAAAAAACCGGAACTTTAACTTTTCAAAGTCCCGGGTTTTATACTTACTACATTCAGTATTCAACATTCTATATTGCACATTGCAGATATTTATCCATTATCCTCTGCATACCATTCGGCATACGAAGTTACAGTTTCGCGTAACAGCAAATGATGCAACTTAACGTTTGCGGGCAGCTGGCTTTTAAGCCGGGCGGCAAAATCGATCAGCATATTTTCGCTGGTTGGCTGGTAATCAACCAGTATGGTGCGCCCGAACATTTCGCCTTCAATAGTAAAATCATCGGCTGATTCGCGATTCAACACCAGCGCATGGTCGAATTCATCAACAATATTATTACGTACTATTTTTTTCAGATCGCCAAAATCCATCACCATGCCTAACTTGGCAGATGATGGATCGGAAATCGGAACGCCTGTAATGGTTACCAGCAGCTCGTATGAATGCCCGTGAATATTACGGCAAAGGCCATCGTAGCCTTTCAGGGCATGGGCCATTTCAAATTTAAACTCTTTAGTAAGTCGTATGGTTTGCAAGGTGTTCGGTATATTATTTCTTAATAATTCGGGCCTGGTATGAGGTATGAGAATTGGGTAATGATAGTTTTACCAGGTAAAAACCGGAAGGCAAACGTTCCAGGTTCAGGTTTGCTTTATCACCGGTAATAGTTAATGTTGCTGAAACAGGTAGCCCGGTGGAGGAATAAACAACAAAAGTATTGTTTTGTTGGGTAAATTC
>DGQJ01000003.1:968-4117 GCA_002389705.1 Bacteroidales bacterium UBA4417 | reverse complement strand
GTTGAGAAATACTGGGTAAAGTCGACCAGGATAGCAACCGGGCGGCCTTTGATATTCCAGCGCCCTATTTTAATACGAAGTCCTTCATTTTCGGCACGCTCACGCCAGGTGCGGAAAATGGTTTTGTCTTCAGTAAATTCAGGATTCTGGCTGGTTTCCTTCCAAACGTCGGGGCCAATGGTTATATAGTTATTTCCGTATTCGAGCTGTATTCCCGGGGCTTTGGTAGCTACTACGGTATAAATTCCTCCAACTTTATTGCAAACTTCCCAACTAACTTCAAAAAGATAATCGGGTTTTAGTAACTTTTTCTCAGTCATATATTGATTTCAGATTCATGTAATTTAGTGCGTAAATACGAATGTTTGCGCACAAAAATCAAACCTCTGACAGGCGGAAAGCCAAAATCAGAGGTTTGCAAAAGTACGAATTTTAAACTTATCCGGTTTTAAGTTCTTTAAAAGATGTTCGAAATTGTGAATAAAAAACTTCTTTTAAACTCCTTTTTTGTTTGTAACTCCCAGTTATTTAGCCACTTTTTTATTTGAAGCGGTTTTAGGCGTTGTTTGCATTTTAGCTGCCGGCTTTGGCTCAGAGGCTGCAGCTTTTTTTACTGAAGTTTTAACCTGAGCATCTGCTGCGGTCACCTGTACAGGCGATTTCTCAGCATATTCCCTAACCCTGATCAGGAAATCAGAAAGAACATTCATATAATTTAGGAATGCATCGTATGGCGAGCCGTACGGATTGAAATACTGGTGTACTTCGCCATCGCTGAACCACTTGGTGCACATATAATAGAGATGATCGCTGGCCTGCAGATAATTCCAGTCGCGGTGCAGATCGGCATCAGTACAGTTAGCCATAATCTCTGAAACTTTATACAGGCTGGTAAATGCTTCATTCTGAAGATCGTTACCCAGCCAGGCAGTCAGGTCGCGTTCCTCATCGGCCCAGGAGATNNCCGGTTTCTGATGTTCACCGAAGGTCTCATAGTCGAGGAAAAGGTTTACCAGTTCCTGCTTGGGATCAACATTGTTAAGCCATCCAACATATTTCTCAGCGGTGAGCGGCCACTCGTTCCAGTTTTGCTGCGAGAACCTGAAGGTGATATCGTCGCTAAGCTGGTAATTNNGCACCTTCGGTAAGCATGGTTTTATATCCCATTTCGAACACCTGCCCGGCAATGCTATTGGAGTAAACGAGCTCCGTATTTCGGAAAGCGGTAGGCGTTACGCCAAAAAGCTCTTTGATAGCGGCAGCGTGTTCCTGTACCTGTCTTTTAAATTCTGCCGGATCAATTAAACCTGCCAATGAATGTGCATAGGTTTCGGCCAGGAATTCGACATTGCCCGTTTTAGCCAGTCGTTTAAAGCTTTCGATAACATCGGGTGTGTATTTTTTAAATTGCTCTATTGCAACACCACTGATACTGAAAGTAACTTTAAAAGCAGAACCGAATTCGTTGATGAGCCCCAGCAACACTTCGTTGGCCGGGATATAACACTCGCGGGCAATTCGTCGGGCGATGCGTTTGTTTTGATAATCATCGTAATAATAATGATCGGCACCTATGTCGAAAAAGCGATATGTCCGCAGACGGAATGGCTGATGGATCTGAAAATAAAGACAAACTGACCTCATAAATATCTATTTTTGAAAAAGTGGTTAAACAACTTGGTTATGAATGTAGCAGCGATTCGTAAATATCGGTAACTTTCCGTGAAGCCGACTCCCATTTGAGGTTATTCACCTCCTCGGTTCCCAGGTTTACAAACATGCTGTTCAGCGAATCGTAATGCAGGAGTCCGTAAATGGCATCAGCCATAGCGTCTACATCCCAGAAATCGACTTTCATTACATGGTTGAGCACTTCGGCAACGCCCGATTGTTTGGAAATTACTACCGGTACATTGGAGCGCATGGCTTCGAGCGGGGAAATGCCGAAAGGTTCCGATACGGAAGGCATCACGTAAACATCGCTCATGGCAAACATGCGATCAACATTTTCGCCTTTTAAAAAGCCGGTAAAATGGAAATGCGACGAAATTTTAAGTTTGGCAACCCTGCGGATCATTTTTTCCATCAGATCGCCGGTTCCGGCCATTACAAAGCGAACATTCGGATCGCGTTCGAGTACTTTTTTAGCGGCTTCAATAAAGTATTCAGGNNGCATCTATCAATTCTGTTTTTTCGGGCGGTTCAACAGCATTGTGAACGGTTATAACCTTATCGGGATCAATATGATACCTTTCAATTACAATATTCCGGGTTAAATTGCTGACAGTAATCACGCGGTCGGCTTCTGCCATACCTTTGCGTTCAATTTCGTATACATTCTCGTTGTAATTTTCGCCTGAGCGGTCGAATTCGGTAGCATGCATATGAACTACCAGCGGTTTACCCGAAATTTTCTTTGCTGCCACGCCTGCCGAATAGGTAAGCCAGTCGTGGGCATGAATAATATCAAATTCGCTGTTGGCAGCTATTGATGCACCTACCAGGGCATACCTGGCAACTTCCTCCATCAGGTCGTGACCATATTTTCCCGAGAACTGGAATTTCTCCGAAAAAACCCGGCTCGATTCTTCAATCCTGGTATTCAGATTTTCGGTTACCATTTGCTGAAAATCTTCAGGACCAACATAAGGGATAAGGTTTGAGCCAATTTCCATATAGGTAATCTGGTCCCAGTAATCGCGGAAAACCGGGTCTTTCATCATNNGGCACCACAAACTGCACCTCCACCCCATGCTTCAGCAGGCCTTTGGTCAGTCCGAAACAGGCTGTACCCAGTCCACCGGTAATATGGGGAGGAAACTCCCATCCAAACATCAATACTTTCATCGTCTTTTATATTAAATCAACAGTAAACCCTGATCTTATTTATTTGTATTCATTTCACTGAGCAAATAATGCACCCTGAGAAGTTCGGATACGCTCCATGCTTGCGAAATGGCACCTGATGCACGGTATGGCGGGTCGCCGTCGTAAAGTTCGGAGATGGTTCCTATGCCGTGCTCCATAACAACTTCTTCGAAACCATCATATATTTTTTTAATAAACCCTACCCCACCCTGTTCGTAAAGTTTCAGCCAGCCTTCGGCAAAATGGCCGAACAACCATGGGAAAGCCGATCCCTGGTGATA
>DGQJ01000003.1:0-945 GCA_002389705.1 Bacteroidales bacterium UBA4417 | reverse complement strand
CCTTTGCGCTGGTCGTCAGTAAGTGGTGAATAGGGTAGCGAAGTGGCAAAGACCTGGTTCGGACGAACCGACTTATCGCGAAAATCATCCAGCACATAATCGTACAGGTAATTTTTCTCCTTGTACCAGAATGTATCGACGAAAGCCGCCGGGATTTTTTCAGCTACAGGCTTCCAACTGTTCACGAAATCCCTATCGCCTGCGTTTTCAGCCAGTTCGAGGGCAAAACAAATGGCATTATACCAGAGTGCATTAACCTCGACTGCTAGTCCGGTGCGTGGTGTAACCGGTTTCCCTTCCACCACTGCATCCATCCAGGTTACTGGCTGACCGGGGTAACCGGCATAAAGCAAACCGTTGCCGAGCATGTGTATATTATTTGGCGCGCCTTCGCGGAAACTATTCAGTATCAGTCGCAGGTAGCTTCCATAGTTTTTCCACACAGCTTTATCACCGCTGTACCTGATGTACTGCTGCAAAGCCCAGAATAACCAGAGTGAGGCGTCGACTGAATTATATTCAATCCGGTTCCCGTTAACGGCATTGGGGAATAATGGCCCGCGCATTTCAGCGAGTGCATTGTCGAGTATGGCTTTAAAGGTCTTGAAATCGCCCTGCACCAGGGTAAGCCCCGGAAGTGCTATAAAGGTATCGCGGGTAACTTCGCCAAACCAGTGAAAACCTGCAACCATCTCAATTTTCTTGCCTCTTTTAACTATAAACTGTTCGGCTGCATTTTGAAGACAAGCTTCAAAGCTATCGCGGTTGATGCGTTTTTTGAGTTCCTGCGCAAACATCCGACCGAATGTTTTGGGGTCTTCCTCCTCGAGGCTGGCCATAAAATAGATGCTTTCGCCCACATTTACAGGCATCTCGAAATACCCGGGCGTATACAGATCTTCAAGCGCTTCGTAGCCACGCGCTTTTTCGCGCATGTATTCAAAA
>DGQJ01000190.1 GCA_002389705.1 Bacteroidales bacterium UBA4417 | reverse complement strand
ACTTCCCCGATACCGAGGTGCTTAACACCGCCCGCACTTTCCGCGAAAAGAAAATTCCGCTTGATGTGCTATGCCTCGATATTCATTATATGGATGCCTACAAGGTTTTTACCTGGCACCCCGAAAGATTTCCGAATCCTGCCGGAATGTTAAGCCAGTTGAAGGATATGAACGTTCATACCACCGTTATCATTGATCCCGGAATTAAAGTTGAAAAGGGATATAAAGCTTACGAAGAAGGCGTTAAACAGAACTATTTTATCAAATATCCAGATGGCAAGGATTACACGGCCCAGGTTTGGCCAGGCTGGTGTCATTTTCCTGATTTTACAAAACCAGTGGTCCGCAAATGGTGGGGCGATAATTTCGCACCTATGGTCAATGCAGGGGTTGAGGGTTTCTGGACTGATATGAACGAAATAGCTTCCTGGGGCGGCGGATTTTCACCTTCTATACTTACACTCGATTGGGAAGGCCGCTTTGCCAGTTATCGCCAGGCAAAAAATGCATACGGTATGCAAATGTCGCGAAGCACGTACGAAGGCACCCGCAGCCTGATGAATGGCCGGCGCCCGCTTACCCTTACCCGGGCATCCTATGCAGGCGCACAGCGCTACACTTCCATCTGGACCGGCGACAACTTTGCCAGCGAAGCACATATGATGCTGGGATGCAGGCTGGTTAATTCGCTGGGGCTTACCGGCATGGCATTTTCGGGTGTTGATGTGGGTGGTTTTATCGGCGAGACCTCGGCCAGGCTTTTTGGCCGCTGGATTTCCATTGGGGCTTTCAACCCGTTTTTCAGGGTACACAAAGCAGCTATGGAAAACAGCTCAGAGCCCTGGTCGTATGGCGAAGGTGTAGAAAACATTGCCCGCAACTATATTTCATTACGCTACCGGCTGATGCCTTACCTATATTCAGCTTTCGCCGAAGCGCACAGTTCGGGTATGCCGGTGAACCGAACTATGGTAATCGATAACACAGCCGACGAAAACTGCTGGCGCAATGAATTTCAGCATCAATACATGTTCGGACCTTCCATCATGGTGGCGCCTGTCGAATGCAACAAGGAAATCACGAAAGTGTACCTGCCCCGTGGAAACTGGTTCGACTTCTTTACCGGGAAGACATACGCTGGAAACCAGGAAATTATGACTGAATGCCCGCTGGAGAAATTACCTGTTTTTGTAAAAGGCGGAAGTTTTATCCCCATGCAAACCATAGTACAGAGCACTTCCGAAAAACCTTCGGATACCCTGTTTCTGCATGTTTACTTTGGCAATGAATCGTCGGTATACAATTATTATGAAGACGATGGCCTGACCTACGACTACGAAAAGGGAACTTTCCTTACCTCGAAAATGATTTTTGCACCCGCTGAACACAAACTTATTATCGAAGCGCTGGCTTCAGCAAAATACAGCAGTAAATTTAAATATATCAGCCTGGTGCTGCATGGGTTCGAGAATGTTGCCGGTCAGTTGAAAGCAAACGGGAAAGCAGTTCAGCCAAAAGTAACGTCTATCGACCTTTTCAACGCTGTTTCCGGCAAAGATGCCGTTCATCTCGACAGCCCCGAAATGACACAAAAAGTACTGGTAGTCAGCGGACTGAAAGCAAATGAGAAATCAGAAATTTCGTGGTAAAAATATCCATAAAAAGCCATTAAAAAAGGCCGGCATTACATGCCGGCCTTTTTTAATTCTCTCATTTTTAAATATTTCACAAAAGTTGCGTGTGCCGAGAAGTAGCAAACCAGGAATCCTGCAGTACCATCGAGGAAACCCAGCTTAAAGATGTAATCCCTTTTGAACTTCCAGATGGTTTTTAAAATGATCAACATCATATTGGTATTCTTGCCTCTCGAAAAACCTTCCCTGGCTGCAATTTCAGTAAAACCGTTAATCTGGTTCAGGTGTTGTTTGAACGAATAATATGAATAATGCAGCAGGTCGCCTTTTATTTTCTGCACCCTCGATCCCTCCTGCATAATGATTTTATCGTGCGGATTTATACCACCCCAATTACCCTTTCTCCGGTCCCACAAGCGCAGTTTAACATCGGGATACCATCCGCAATGCCTGATCCATTTTCCCATATAATTGGTTAAACGGTTAAAAGAGTAACCATCAGCCAGCCAGTTGTTTTTAACGAGTAAAATGGATTCGCGGAGTTTATCAGAAAGTACTTCGTCAGCATCCAGTGAAAGGATATAATCTGATGAAGCCTGTGCTGTAGCCCAGACTTTTTGTTGTATATGCCCCTCGAATGTATGTGTTAAAAAACGAATCCCGAATGGCATACACAAATGTTCTGTCCGATCGGTCGAAAACGAATCCACAACAACTATTTCATCAACAATACCTTCGAGGGATTGTAAGCATCTAACGATATTTCTTTCCTCGTTGAAGGTGATTACTACCGCTGAAATCTTAACACTCATGAATTGTTTTTTGGCAAATATCCGAATATTTTACCAAATCCATAGGGTTAATATTCTCCACGAACAACATGGATAGAGACTCTGTAATAATATCCAGTCATGATGCTACACAAGTTCTTCCATTTCGGGATTGTCGGCTATGCCAGGATCTTCGAAAACAATGACTGAATTGGCCGGATTATTGAGCCAGGCAGCATTCCTGAGCTTGCTGAAACTGATGGAACCGGTAATGTATTTACGTGTCTGGCTGATAAAAGTTTCGTCGATGGAAACAAAATCGAGCCTGTCGATATCGGCCATATTTTCGCAGCTGACATAAACACGCAATACATGATCGTCCGAAACCTGGTAATCGACACCTGTATGCAATTTTTTATATTCGTATTTGTAGCCATACCGCAGTGCGGCTATATCGCTTAGCACAGCCGAAGAGGTCGGATATCGCCCGGCACCTTTACCATAAATAAACTGTTCATCGGCCAGCCGGGTGCCGATTATAACCCCGTTAAACTCGAACCGCACATTGAAAAGCTGGCTCCTGGGACCGACAAAAGTGGGCAACACATAAGCAGCCACATCGGTATGGTTTACACGGCGGGCGCGGGCCACAAGTTTTATGCTATAGCCTTTTTCGCGGGCATAAACGCTGTCGGCCGGATGCAACTGGGTTATTCCCTTGCACAGGATATCGCCGGGAGCCGAAATAATTCCGTAGGCATGGTTGAGTATGATAGTGAGTTTGTTGGCAGCATCAGTACCCTGCACATCAAGCGAGGGATCACTTTCTGCAAAACCAAGTTCCTGGGCCAGTTTCAAAGCTTCGTCGTAAGCCATTCCATCCTCGTTCATACGGGTTAAAATATAGTTTGTACTCCCGTTAATGATACCGGTTACCGAGTTAAGCATATCATTGTCGTAATATTCTTCGAGGTTTCGTATCACGGGGATACTTCCACAGACGGCAGCCTCGTACAGGAATGATGTTTTATTCTCTTCCTGCAGTTTCAGCAATTCTGCAATATGCGCTGCTATCATTTTTTTATTGGCGCTTACCACGGCTTTCCCGCTTCCAAGCGAAGTTGAAACAATGTGCCATGCGGCTTCGGCATCATCAATAAGTTCTACAACCACGTTAATTTCGGGGTCGTTGAGCAACTCATCAGCATCCGTGGTAAACAACTCGGCGGGAGCATTACGTTTTTTGTCTGGATGCTTGATACAAATCCTTTTAATTTCAGCCTGCAGCGTGGGAGTTTGCTTCAATACACGGTAAATCCCCTCGCCTACTACACCAAAGCCGAAGAGTCCGATAATTAGTTTTTTGTCGTAAGTCATGATATAATTAGTTAAATTTTTGTTTTTTTGAGTTGGTTGGAAGACCGAAGTCGGGAGTCGGGAGACCGAAGTCCGAAGTCGATGTCGGAAGTCAGATGTCGGAAGTCGGAAGATATAATCCAAATCGTTAATCGTTAATCGTTATTCGTTAATCCGCAATTAAGGGTGTTCAAAACACGA
>DGQJ01000274.1 GCA_002389705.1 Bacteroidales bacterium UBA4417 | reverse complement strand
GACAAACAACATTGGCGAGTTCCTAGCCATCGTAACCGGGCTGGCCTGGCTCAAAAAAAACAATATTTCATTACCACTTTACAGTGATTCGCGCAATGCCATTTTGTGGGTCGAACAAAAAAGCTGCAAAACCAAACTGCCACGGAATAAAAAAAACGAAGAACTTTTCGATCTTGTCGATCGGGCCGAGGAATGGCTGATGAATAATTCGTACAGCACCCGCATCCTGAAATGGGAAACTAAAGCCTGGGGCGAAATTCCGGCTGATTTCGGAAGAAAATAACAGTTTTTAACAAGGCATAAACAGCATTGTAACCAGGCAATTCGGTCGGCATAAGCGTAACAGCGGGACTTTGCGCCAATAAATATCTGCAAAACAAGTGTTTGTTATTTAAAATTGGATTTTGTAATTTTGCGCCCCTCAATTTAATAATGACCTCCGTGAACCGCCTCAAAGAATATGCTATTCAGTTCGTTGGGCTTGAGCCAGGGAATCACCAGTTTGAGTTTGAGGTAAACGATTCGTTCTTTGAGCATTTTGAGTTTTCGCAGATTCAGCAAGGCCAGGTACATGTTTATGTCGACCTTCAGAAGATGGAACGGATGATGATTTTTAACATCGCATTCGAAGGCGATGTGCAGGTTACCTGCGATCGCTGTACCCACGAATTTTACACCCCGGTGGCCGATGAGCAGCAGCTTATCGTAAAACTGGGCGCCGGATACCTGGAGGAAAGCGAGGATGTGGTTGTAATCCCTGAAACGGAATACCAGTTCGACCTGTCGACCTACATATACGAGTTCATACACCTGGCCCTCCCGGCGCGATTGCTTCATCCCGATGATGAAAACGGCAACAGCACCTGCGATCCCGAAATGCTCCGACTGCTCGAAAAGCTTGCCCCTGCCGGAACAGTTGATCCACGTTGGGAAGCGCTCAAAAAGTTAAAAACTGAAGAATAAACAAGTAGAAATAAACATAAAAACAAAATACAATGCCAAATCCTAAACACCGGTTTTCCAAAACCAGATCGGCTAAACGCAGAACACATTATAAACTGGAAGCTCCAACTTTCATTATTTGCTCAAACTGTGGCACTTCGGTACTTTACCACCGTGTATGCCCCGAGTGTGGTTACTACAAAGGTCGCCTCGCTATTGAGAAAAATACAACCGCTTAATTTTGCCTTCAACAAGGCATATCATGTTTAGTAAAAGATTCTTTAAATGAGAATCGGATTAGATGTTATGGGCGGCGATTTTGCGCCGGTAGCTGCCATTGATGGAGCTATACTTGCAGCAAAAGAGCTTTCATCCAGCGACAAAATCATCCTGATTGGTCCTGAAGACGTAATACGTTCGTTACTTCACGAACGGGGTTGCGATGCTTCTACCTTTGGTATTGTGCATGCCCCCGACGTGATCGAAATGGGCGAGCATGCTACCAGAGCACTGTCACGTAAACCTGAATCCAGCATCAATGTTGGATTTCACATGTTAAAACATAAAAAGATCGATTCCTTCGCCAGCGCCGGTAACAGCGGCGCTATGCTGGTGGGATCCATTTTCAGCGTTAATACCATACAGGGAATAGCCCGTCCATGTACTTCCGCCATTATCCCGCAGGAAGACGGTGGCTTCAGCCTGCTGGTTGACGTTGGGACCAACCCCGATGCCAAATCCGATGTTTTTTACCAGTTTGGTTTAATCGGCTCCATTTATGTTCAAAATGTGTACCGTGTCAATAACCCAAGGGTAGCACTGCTGAATATCGGGCACGAGGAGGAAAAAGGTAATCTTACCACACAGTCGGCATTTCACCTGATGAAGGATTCGAAAGATTTTAATTTCGTTGGAAATATCGAAGGCCGCGACATTTTGCAGAATAAAGCGGATGTTATTGTTTGCGACGGTTTTACCGGGAATATTATCCTGAAACTCATAGAATCATTTTATTCGATCATCGAAAAACGGAAAATCAGCGACGAGTATTTTAACCGGCTGAATTACGAGAATTACGGTGGTACGCCTGTGTTGGGTGTAAATGGCGCAGTCGTGATCGGGCATGGGATTTCCAACGATATCGCCATCAAAAACATGGTGTTACTCGGTCGCGATGTGTATAAAGCTAAAATAGCTACTAAAATTAAACATGCCATTCTGAACCTCACCGGAGGTTTTATAGTGGAATAAGACTTCCGTGCCCAGGTACTGGACAGGATGCAAACCCGGATATAAATAAACCGGTTGCAAAGAGTACTTTTCAAAACTGGAAAACAAGAACTTATGACAAAACTAAGAGCCGCAATTACCGGGATAGCCGGATATGTACCGGAATACATTCTTAATAACGATGAATTAAGCCGGATGGTCGATACCACCGACGAATGGATCATGACCCGTATCGGGATCCGTGAGCGTCACATCCTGAAAGGCGAAGGAATGGGTACATCGGACATGGGCGCCGAGGCGGTGAAACAGCTTTTAACAAAAACCCACACTACTCCCGACGAAGTTGACCTGCTCATTTGTGCCACAGTTACACCTGATATGATGTTTCCGGCTACAGCCAATATTATCAGCGATAAATGCGGAATTGTGAATGCCTTCAGCTACGATATGAACGCAGCCTGTTCCAGTTTCCTGTATGCACTTACTGTTGGACAGAAATTTGTAGAGTCGGGCACACATAAAAAGGTTATCGTTGTGGGTGCCGATAAAATGTCATCCATAGTTGATTATACTGACCGGGCTACCTGCCCGCTTTTTGGCGACGGAGCCGCAGCTGTAATGCTCGAGCCCACTACCGAGGAAGTTGGCCTTATTGATTCCATTTTCCAGACCAACGGGGTAGGCCGCCAGCATTTACATATGAAAGCCGGTGGATCGCTGAAACCTGCTTCGCACGAAACCGTTGATGCCCGCGAACATTTTATTTACCAGGAAGGTCAAGCCGTTTTTAAATGGGCTGTGTCGAAAATGGCTGATGTATCGGCAGAAATGATGGAGAAGCACAACCTGAAACCCGAAGACCTGGCATGGCTGGTACCACACCAGGCCAATATGCGTATTATCGATGCCGTTGCCAACCGCATGGGACTCGAACGAGAAAAAGTAATGATCAATATCGAGCGCTACGGGAATACAACCTCTGCTACCATTCCACTCTGTATCTGGGAATGGGAATCGCGGCTGCGTAAAGGCGATAATATCATCCTGGCAGCTTTCGGAGGTGGATTTACCTGGGGATCGACTTACCTGAAATGGGCATATGACCCTAAGTAGGACGCGTTAACGGGATGCACCTGGAAGAGCAAAGAGAAGGGGAGAGATGGAGAAGGGGGGACATGGAGAAGGGGAGACATGGAGCGTGTGTAAAATTCAGCTGATTTTCAAAATATAATATAAAGCCCTGCCGGATTGGCGGGGTTTTTCATTTATCGCTGCGCTGATCCGATCCAGGTGTAATCGCTGAAAACAACCGAAACAGCAGCCTCATACTCGCCGAAGCTATTAACTTTTTTTACCTGTTTAAACACCTTATGCGGATCGTTGAACGATTCGGCCACGTAATGCCAGAATTCCTTTAAATTACCCAGCACCGACAGATTATCGTTTTTCTGCCTGCGGTAAGCATGGTACAGTTCATCCATAAACTGCCGCATATGAGTTTGTTCGCTGGCTGGCAATGGCAGGCCTTTAATCCGGGCAGGCAGGTAAGGATCGGAAAGCAACCCGCGGCCAATCATATAAGTGCTGATACCCGGAAACCGGTTGCTGATTTGCATGAAATGCCTGATCGAAAAAATATCGCCATTGTACACCACAGGGGCCTGTATAACCGAAATGGCTTTTTCAAAAGCTTCCAGGTTGGTTTCTCCGCTGTAGAGCTGTTTGCCGATGCGGGCATGTATGGTAAGTTCCGAAATAGCATGCCGGTTGAAAACGGGTACCAGGGCATCGAACTCGGATTCGGAGAGATAACCCAGCCTGCATTTAACCGAGAACCGGATAGGCATTGCGCTCATTGCCCCGCATAG
>DGQJ01000023.1:3871-4792 GCA_002389705.1 Bacteroidales bacterium UBA4417 | reverse complement strand
CTGAAGCATCACGCTCAAAATGCCATAATCCTTTTTGCCCGGAGGTGCTGCCACACGTACAGCTACTTCGTGCTGGAACATTCCTACCGCTTCATTCACCTGGTCGTGGTTTTCGAGCACCCTGAACAGGATCTGGCTCGAAATATTGTACGGGAAATTCCCGATTACAGCAAAATGCCCGTCGAAAAGCCCTGCAAAATCCATGCGCAGCAAATCGGCTTCCACAAGCCCGCTGCCCAGTTGCGGGTAGTTTGTGCGTAAAAACGCAGCCGACTCGCGGTCAATTTCTACAGCAACAAATTTTTCAAAATTCTTTTTCAGCAAGTATTTGGTAAGTACGCCGGTGCCGGGACCAACCTCCAACACATGTTTTGTTGCTGGCGACAGGCTGTCGGCTATACGGGTGGCAATGCTTTCATCTTTCAGAAAATGCTGGCCCAGGTGTTTTTTTGCTCTTACTTCGTACATGGAATAGGGGATGGGTGGGTTTGGAGGTTTTTAGGGTTTGAGGCGTTTGAGAGGTTTGAGGAGTTTCAATGTTTCAAAGTTTCAGGAGTTACAAGGGTTTCAGGGGTTTCAAGGTCATTGCGAGGAGGTACGACGAAGCAACAGTGTTTCAAAGTTTGAGGAGTTACAAGGGTTTCAAGGTCATTGCGAGGAGGTACGACGAAGCAANNGTTTCAGTGGTTGAAGTGATGGATTTTTGGATATTCGGGATTTTACTTTGTACTTAATTTACGGGGTCTTTGCGAAGCGCCCTGAAATGTTTCCGAGCATCGACTACATAGAGGCTGCCGGGGTATTGGGTGAGTATTTTTTCGTAAAGTTCCATGGCTTTTCCTTTGTCGTTCAGCTGGTTTTCGAGCAACCCGGCAAGATTGAACATGGCATCATCGGCCATCAGCCCGTAAGGATATTTGT
>DGQJ01000023.1:0-3688 GCA_002389705.1 Bacteroidales bacterium UBA4417 | reverse complement strand
TTTTTAAAGGTTTTGTCAACCTGCGAATACAGCAGGGTTGCTTCCCACGGATTATCCGAAAACAGGTAAATGTCGCCCAGTTCGAGTTTGCACTCGGCCTGACTTTTGGCCGGCACCGAAGGGATTTTGATGGCCTCCGAAAGCAGTTCAATGGCGGCATCTGATTTGTCGAGCTGGAACGCCTGTAAATGTGCCAGGTTCAGGATCAGCGGGATGGTGAAGGCATTTTTACCCAGTTCGTCGAGCAGTTTCATGTATTCCTGCTCCAGCCTCAGCAGCTTTGCATTGTCATGCGAAAATGAAGCCTGGTATTGCCGGAACTCAGTGTTGATTAGTTCAATGCGGCTGCGCATTACCAGCTCTTTGTCTGCATTTTTTTTGATGATGTATTTGTAGCCGTCTATAGCGGCATCGTAATTATCGTTGTCCACGCAGAGTTCCGCCAGGTCGAAAACGCGCTGCCCGTTTTCGCCGTAGCGTCGGTCGAGTGCCTTGGCCTGCACCAGTGCAAAGGAGAAGTCTTTCTGTTGAATAGAGTGCCAGAGCAGCAGCTCATTGTATATAATTTCATCCGGGTGTTCCTGCAGCTTTTTGATTAACACCGCGTGGTAAGCCTCGTTTTTCGAATTATCGGCATCGTCGGCCAGCCAGTTTTGCAGGCGGTTTTCAACCATACTGATCTGTTGCGGCGAGGAAGTCAGCAGGTTAAGGTATTCATCAATCATCAGTTCGGTATTACCCAGCATCTCGTAAGTATATGCCAACTCGAACGAATAGGCTGAAGGATCGCGCAGCAGTTCCCTGCCCCGTTTGTAGGTGCGAATCATAAATTCAGTTTCCCTGCGGCTGCTGAAAGCGCTGGCAAGGTTTAATACCTGGAATTTATCGCCTTTCAACTCTTTTATGCAGTTGTCGTATACCTTGCGGCCTTTAGCAACATCGCCCTGCATGATATAAAGGTATCCCAGGTCCACCTGGTAGCGCGGGTCATCGGGACCTGATTTCGCCTGTTTTTTTATAACCTTTTCAGCTTTGTCGAAATCTTTAAGCTCGAAAAGCGTATTGATGTAATAGTAGTAGTTGAACTGGTTTGGAGCCCGATTGTACAGCGCTTCGAAAGTGGAACGCGCCTTTTCCAGGTCACGATTCATATAATACTGCACCCCAAGCTGTTCCTCAGTTTGCTGGGCCATCAGTTTCCCCTGGCATACTGTTATCAGCAAGCCTGTTAGCATCAACAGAAGGAGAACTTTAGGCTTCATGGTACATACAAAAAAAGAGGGGCGAAATGGCGAAATGGCGAAATGGCGAGGGGCGAGGGGCGACTGGAAGAACTTAAGATTCCGCAATCCGCAATCCGCAATCCAACATCCGAAATTATTTAATCCACTCGAAACCCGTATACGGCACCAACGCTTTTGGAATCCTTATTCCTTCAGGTGTCTGGTTGTTTTCGAGCAGGGCAGCCACAATGCGGGGCAGGGCCAGGGCGCTGCCATTCAATGTGTGCGCCAGCCTGGTTTTGCCGGCACTGTCTTTAAATCTCAGTTTCATGCGATTGGCCTGGAACGATTCGAAATTGGAAACTGAACTTACCTCAAGCCAGCGTTTTTGTGCCGCCGAAAATACTTCAAAGTCGTAGGTGAGTGCGGAGGTAAAGCTCATATCGCCACCACACAGGCGAAGGATGCGGAATGGTAATTCCAGTTTACGGACCAGCCCGGTAACATGCGCCCGCATTTCTTCTAGGGCAGCATACGATTTTTCGGGGTGTTGTATCTGCACTATTTCTACTTTATCGAACTGGTGCAGGCGGTTCAGGCCGCGTACATCTTTACCGTACGAACCGGCTTCGCGGCGGAAACACTGCGAGTAAGCCACGTTTTTAATCGGAAAATCGGTTTCTTTTAGTAACAGATCGCGATAAATATTGGTAACCGGGACTTCGGCGGTAGGGATCATGTAAAAATTGTCGAGCCCGATATGGTACATCTGGCTGTCCTTATCGGGCAGTTGCCCGGTGGCATAGGCCGAAGCTTCGTTCACCATGAGCGGGGGCTGAATTTCGAGATAGCCCGATTCAATGCCTTCGTTTACAAAGAAATTGATGAGTGCGCGCTGTAACCGGGCACCCTGACCTTTATATACAGGGAATCCTGCGCCGGTGAGTTTTACGCCCAGTTCGAAATCGATAATATCGTATTTGGAAGTTAGTTCCCAGTGTGGCAATGCATTTTCGCCCAGGTCGGGGATTTCGCCTTCGCTGTAAATGGTTACGTTATGCTCGGGCAGGTATCCTTGCGGGGTTTCGGGATGCGGAAGGTTCGGGAGGGTAACCAGCAGGTCGTTCTGTTCTTTCTGCAGGGCGTCGAGTTTTTCGGAAAGTTCGCGGGCTGCAACTTTAAGTTCGGCCGAACGGACTTTTAATGCGTTGGCTTCCTGCTGAAGGCTTTGTTTGAACAGGTTGCCCACTTCGCGGGCTATCTGGTTCGATTCGGCCAGGTTATCATCGAGCTGTTTCTGGGTTTCGCGCCGTTTCAGGTCAGCATCCAGTATTTTGCCAACGGTTTCGCGTGCATCCACACGTTTAATGGCCAGGCGTTCAATAACCAGTTCAGCGTTTTCGCGTAATAGGGATAGTTCGAGCATTACTTTGGGTTTTTATCGGTATATTTTTAATAGTGCTTGGTGCTTGGTGCTAAGGGCTCAGTGCTCAGTGCTGTGTGCATTGGGCTTAGTGTCAGCTTCTGAAATGCTTAGCGCAGTCTGATTAACACGGTGTACATCATATTTTCTGAACAACAATCAGCAAGTACAGTTGCGTTTTCCGGCTACAAAAATAAAAAATCTCCTGACGTGAACCCTCAGGAGATTTTTATAAGTGTTATGAACTGCAGCCTGGGCTGCCGATGCGCTTATTCGCCCTGAATAGGATGAACCGAAACGTATGATTTGTCGTTTGCGCGTTTTTTGAATTCAACCATACCGTCGCAAAGCGCGAAAATGGTATGATCTTTTCCGAGTCCTACATTGAGACCTGCATGATGAACAGTTCCACGTTGTCTGATGATGATGTTACCGGCCTGGGCGAATTGTCCGCCATAGATTTTCACACCGAGACGTTTGCTATGTGATTCGCGTCCGTTTTGTGAACTACCGGCACCTTTTTTGTGAGCCATATCTTTTGAATATTATGAGTTACACTTAAAAATTATGCGTTTATCGCTTCTATTTTAACCTGGGTCAGATTCTGGCGGTGGCCGGTTTCTTTCTGGTATCCTTTACGGCGTTTTTTCTTGAAGACTTTTACCTTGTCGCCACGAAGGTGAGCCACGATGGTTGCTGATACTTTTGCGCCTTCAACCAGTGGTGTGCCAATGGTTACAGTGCCTTCGTTATCCAAAAGCAATACTTCGCTGAATTCAACTTTCGAACCGGCTTCTCCCTGGAGGCGGTTTACATAAAATTTCTGATCTTTTGCAACTTTAAACTGCTGCCCGGCTATATCAACTATCGCGATCATTTTTTAACTATTGTTTGTTTCGTTCGTTAAATGGAGCGCAAAATTACAAAAAAAATGATACGAAAATGCATGTAGGTCAAAATTTTACAACTTTTTTTTATAATGTTTCCAATACGGGAATAAATATGTGGTTTGGCAAGTAAATAATAGGTTTTGTGTTTTCGA
>DGQJ01000116.1 GCA_002389705.1 Bacteroidales bacterium UBA4417 | reverse complement strand
TAGCAATTGCCAGCTTGTATCAGGAGTAAGATGTAAGGTGTAAGGTTTAAGATGTAAGGTGTAAGCGTTAAGATGTAAGACATGAGAAAGGGGAGGGATGAGATAATGATAAAACAGAAGTTGATATTTGACTCCCGGCACCCGGTACTCAGCACTATGCACTGAGCACCCGGCACTGAGCACCCGGCACTCAGCACTATGCACTAAGCACCAAACCCCTTATGAACACCTGTTTCTTTGTAAGCGATCTTCATGGTAAAATGAGCCGTTACGAGGCACTCCTTAAACTCATCAGGAAGGAGAAGCCTGATTTTGTTTTCCTGGGTGGCGACCTGCTTCCGCACGCCACACATGGGCAATTAAGTAATGGTGATGATGCGTTTATTCATGGATTCCTGCTGCCGAAATTCAATGCGCTGAAAAAGAAAATGGACTGTGCCTATCCCGAAATTTTTATTATTCCCGGCAACGACGACCAGAAGCTTTTGTTCAGTCAGATGGAACAGGGCGAAACCGATGAATTATGGCGCAACCTGCATAACAAGTGCATTGTGATCGGGAAATACAGGTTTTGCGGTTATGCCTGTGTGCCTCCCACGCCCTTTAAGAATAAAGACTGGGATAGGTTCGATATTTCGGATGAAACAGAAAGGGGTTGTATTGCCCCGGCTGATGGATATTTCTCCGTACCGCCATCACATGATCCTGCAAAAGATACCATTGAAAGTGAATTAAAGCAACTCGTCAATAACGATCCGGCCGAATACGGGGTTTTCCTGTTTCATTCACCGCCTTACAACACCGATCTTGACCTGGCAGCCATTCATCACGATGGAAGAACTACAGTGGTACACGCGGGTAGCAAAGCAATCCGCAACTTTATTGAGCAAAATCAACCCTATATCACCCTGCACGGACATATTCACGAGTCGGCAGGCATAACCGGGCAATGGAAACAATTGCTGGGTCGCACCCTTTCATTTTCTGCTGCTCATCATGGCCCCGAACTTGCCTTAATCACTTTCGAACTTCACGATCCGGCTTCAGCCAGCAGGCGACTTCTTAAAACCTGACTCTCAGCATCGAATTTCCGACTACACTTTCTATGCAGATATTGTAAGAAAACATAGCCCAACAAAAGATTTCACACCAAGCACCATGCACTTAGCACTCAGTTCCTCCCCGCCAATTCCCTCATAAAATCAAACAACAGCCTTACACCCACCCCTGTGCCACCTACAGTGCGGTAACTGTCGCGTTTATCCAGGAATGCCGGTCCTGCAATATCCAGGTGGATCCATGGGTAATCGGTAAAATGACAGAGGAATTTTCCGGCGGTGATGGCCCCGGCTACACGTCCGCCAATGTTTTTAAGGTCGGCAATTTCTGATTTCAGCAAATCGGCATATTCATCCCAGAAGGGGAATTCCGCAATGCGCTCGTGTACGGCAAATCCCGATTTTACCAGGTCAGGGAAAAATGCTTCGGCTTTGTTATGCATTCCTGCCATACCATAATGCCCCAGCGCAGCTTCGGCAGCACCGGTTAAAGTAGCAATGTCGATCACCAGCATAGGGTCATATTTTTTGGCGTAGGTCAACGCATCGGCAAGAATCAGTCGTCCTTCGGCATCGGTGTTTAATACTTCCACGGTGGTACCATCCATCATGGTAATGATATCGCCCGGAACATAAGCATTGCCATCGGGGCGGTTATCGGTGGCGGGCACCAGCGCTACAACATGCACCGGCAGTTTGGAGAGTGCAATGGCATAAATTGCCGATGCTACGGCTGCAGCGCCCGACATGTCACATTTCATGGTATCCATCGAGGCCGTTGGTTTCAGGCTTATTCCGCCGGTATCGTACACCACGCCTTTGCCTACAAAAACGATTGGTTTTTCGTTTACAGCATCTTCGGGCTTGTATTCCATAATGCTGAATGTTGGAGGGTCAAGGCTTCCGCGATTCACCGCCAGCAGGCCGCCCATTTTGAGGGCTTCAATTTTCTGTTTGTTGAATACTTCGATGCTGATCCCGGCTTCATGGGCCATTTGCCCGAATTCAGAAGCCAGCTTTTCGGCATTCAGCGAAGCAACAGGTTCATTCACCAGCGAACGGCATGCATACACCGCCTTGCAAAGAATATTGAGTGCTGCAATCTTTTTTTCATCCAGCCCACGGCTTTCGATAGCAATGGTTTTTAGCGCCGACTCTTTTTCTTTCTGATCTTTACGATACCTGAGGAACTGGTAGTTGCCCAGCGCCATTCCCTCGGCGAAGGCCAGTGTTTCGGTGTGGTAGCCGGCAGTGTCGTATATACATACCGATTCGGTTTTGTGCGCGGCAAAAATACTGAGCAGGCTTTCGCCGGTTTTGCGGCATTTTTCGATCTGTATACTGGTATTTGTTCCGTCGTTGGCAGCAAGCCTGCAGATGACCCTGGTCTGGCCCAGTTTATTGATCACCACCGTATCCTGGTCTTTTTCCTCAAGCCGGCCGGCGATATACCCTGTTTCTTCGGAAGTGAAGGCATTTTTAGGAAGATCCGCCACTTCACGGACCAGGTAAATGATGTTATTATAGGAATCGTTTTTCGAAATCTTTAGTATCAGTGGAAGCATGTTTGTAAGTTTTAGGTGTTTGAATGTCGTTTGATAAACAGTAGAAACAGCAGCCGGTGGCTGAAGTTTTTTATTTGTGCATGAAACTTTTCAACGGGTTAAAAAGCCAACGCGCAAAACAGTTGCGAAGTTCGTTGAAATCCGCTTGCCGCCAAACCCGGAAGTGATTTTTTTTGATTAAATTTTTCCGAAAATCCTGAAGGATAAAAGTTTTCATGCTGCCAAGCGGCAAATACTAAGCATGTCTGAAGAGTGATCTTTATATCCTGAAACACAAANNGAAACCCTGAAACTATTTGAACCACATAGTCACATAGGGCACATTGAAATCACATAAGATTAATTTATATGAAACAATCTGAAACCCCTTTTGCTTCGTCGTACCTCCACGCAATGACCGTGAAACCTGAAACTTGAAACAAGGAAACTGTTGCTTCGTCGTACCTCCTCGCAATGACGCTGTTGCTTCGTCGTACCTCCTCGCAATGACGCTGTTGCTNNCGTCGTTCCTCCTCGCAATGACTCTGAAACATTGAAACTATTTGAAACTCTCGAAACCTACCCTCCCCACGTCTCCCTGTCGAGGCTTCGGTAATGAATAGCTTCGGCCAGGTGTTCGGTTTTAATATCGGGACTGTTGTCGAGGTCGGCAATGGTGCGCGACACTTTCAGGATGCGGTCGTAGGCGCGGGCCGACAGGCTCAGTTTTTCCATGGCTGTCTTCAGCAGGTTATGGCCTTCTTCGGTAATAACGCAGATCTGACGCAGCATTTTGGTGTTCATCTGGGCATTGCAATGAATGTTTTTGTTCTCTTTATAGCGTTCTTCCTGCACCTGCCTGGCACGAGTCACCCTTTCGCGGATGGCTGTACTTTTCTCAGACTGCCGCAGGCTGGTAAGTTCCCTGAAAGGTACCGGGACCACTTCCACGTGAATATCGATGCGGTCGAGCAAAGGGCCGGAGATTTTGTTCAGGTATTTCTGTACAATGCCTGGGCCGCAAACGCAATCTTTTTCAGGATGGTTGTAATAGCCGCAGGGACAGGGATTCATGGCTGCAATGAGCATAAACGAAGCAGGGTAAGTAACCGAAAATTTAGCCCGCGAAATGGTAACCACGCGGTCCTCGAGCGGTTGCCGCAGCACTTCGAGCACCGTGCGTTTAAATTCGGGCAACTCATCCAGGAACAATACGCCGTTGTTGGCCAGCGAAATTTCGCCGGGTTGAGGGTTGCCACCACCGCCTACCAGGGCAACATCGCTGATGGTGTGGTGCGGACTGCGGAATGGCCTGATGCTGATCAGCGACGATTCACGCTCCATTTTGCCGGCCACCGAGTGGATTTTGGTGGTTTCGAGGGCTTCGTGCAGGTTCAGCGGGGGCAGAATGGATGGCAACCGCTTGGCTAACATCGTTTTTCCGGCACCGGGAGGGCCAATCAGGATTACATTATGGCCGCCGGCAGCAGCAATTTCGAGTGACCTTTTAATGTTTTCCTGGCCTTTTACATCACTGAAATCGAATTC
>DGQJ01000115.1 GCA_002389705.1 Bacteroidales bacterium UBA4417 | reverse complement strand
ATACTTATACCTACACTTTTATTTGCCAAGGTGCTGAATATTTACATCCTGCTTATGCTTTTTGTAACTGTGTGGTTAGGTATGATTGGATTCCTTGATGATTATATCAAAGTTTTCAGGAAGAACAAAGAAGGCTTAGCCGGCAGGTTTAAAATCCTGGGCCAGATTGTGGCAGGCTTGGTTGTTGGCTCCGTACTGTATTTCCACCCCGGCATTGTTATCCGCGAACGACTTCCTGAACGGAAAGTGGCTGTAACAACAGCTAAGCCAGGCTCACTCACCCCATTTGAACAGGTGCGCGATCACAACAAAAGATTTAAGACTGTTGCCGAAAAATCGACCAAAACCACCATCCCATTCCTGAAAAACAATGAATTCGACTACGCGGTCCTGATAAAGTGGATTGGCGACGACTACAGGAGTTATGCCTGGCTCATTTTTATCCCCATAGTAATATTGATCATTACCGCCATTTCGAACGGTGCCAACCTCACCGATGGCATGGATGGCCTGGCGACAGGCACCTCGGCGGTGATTGCAGTAACCCTGGGTATCCTGGCATGGGTAAGTGGGAATATTGTGTTTGCTGACTACCTCAACATCATGTTTATCCCCAATACCGGGGAGCTGGTAATTTTTATCAGTGCGCTGGTTGGTGCCTGTGTCGGATTTCTGTGGTACAACTCGTACCCTGCACAGGTTTTTATGGGCGATACCGGGAGCCTGGCCCTGGGCGGCATTATAGCTGTTTTCGCCCTTATGATCCGTAAGGAATTGCTTATCCCGGTACTGTGCGGAATTTTTATTGCCGAGAATCTTTCGGTAGTGATGCAGGTGTCCTATTTCAAATACACCAGGAAAAAAACGGGCGAAGGCAAGCGGATTTTCCTGATGGCACCGCTTCATCATCATTACCAGAAGAAAGGATATCCTGAACCCAAGATCGTGATGCGGTTCCTGATTATCGGCATCGCCCTGGCGCTGGCATCCATCATGACTTTAAAAATCAGGTAGGGCAATAAAATGACAAAAAAGATAGCCATACTGGGTGCAGGCGAAAGCGGAACAGGGGCAGCAGTGCTGGCTACAAAACAAGGATTCAGGGTCTGGCTGTCGGACTCAGGCCCGATAAAACAAAAATACAAAGACGTTCTTTCTCATTTTGAAATTGCATTTGAAGAAGGTAAACATAGCGAGGAACATATCCTGGATGCCGACGAGGTAATTATCAGCCCCGGGATACCACTAAAAGCGCCACTGGTTCAGAAAATCAGGGCAAAGCAGATACCGGTAATTTCCGAAATTGAATTTGCTGCCCGTTACACCAACGCCCGTAAAATCTGCATCACCGGTTCCAATGGCAAAACCACTACCACCCTGCTGATACATCATATCCTGAAAAACGCGGGATTTAATGTGGGACTGGCAGGAAATGTAGGCGAGAGTTTCGCCATGCAGGTTGCAACCCGCGAATACGACTGGTATGTACTCGAAATCAGCTCGTTTCAGCTGGACAGCATGTTCGGATTTAAGGCAGACATCGCCATACTCACCAACATCACTCCCGATCACCTCGACCGCTATGATTACAGATTTGAAAACTACATCGACTCGAAATTCCGGATCACACAAAACCAGACAGCGCAGGATGCTTTCATTTACTGCCTCGACGACGAAGTAAGCGCCAGGGAAGTGAAACAAAGAAACCTGAAAGCCCGTGTTTACTCCGTTACCTGCGATCCGGCAAATACTTCATCAGATGCATACTGTATTGATAAAAAAATTCATATAAACATACCAAATAACCACTTTACCATGACATTGGAAGAACTCGCCCTACAGGGCAAACATAATGTGTACAATTCGATGGTTGCCTCAATAGCATCGAAACTTGTCGATATACGGAGCGAAAGCATCCGCCAGTCGCTGAGTGCTTTTGAGAACGTACCACACCGTCTCGAATTTGTGGCACGTATCCATGGCATCGATTTTATCAATGATTCCAAGGCTACCAATGTAAACAGTGCGTGGTATGCACTCGAAACCATGGATACACCAGTCATCTGGATCGCCGGTGGCATTGATAAGGGAAATGATTACTCAAAACTTATCGAACTGGTAAGCCAGAAAGTAAAAGCCATTATCTGTCTGGGAGTCGATAACAGTAAAATCATCGAAACCTTTGGCGATAAAGTAGGTGCCATTTACGAAACACAATCGATGGAGCAAGCCGTTCTGACAGCCTACACCATTGGCAAAAAAGATGATACTGTGCTTCTGTCACCTGCATGTGCCAGTTTCGATCTTTTCGAAAATTATGANNAAAATGGTTCAGATAGTTCCGAAAATACGCGGGGATAAAGTGATATGGGGAGTGGTGATCATTCTCTCTGTATTCTCTATCCTGGCGGTGTACAGCTCAACTACCACCCTCGCTTACCGCACACGGCAGGGCAATACGGAGTACTACCTGATGAAACATATCGGATTACTTCTGTTTGGATTTGTGCTGATGTATGCAGCACACAAAATAAAATATGTGTACTATGCACGCATTTCGATGCTTGCCATTATCATAGCCGCACCGTTGTTACTGTATACACTGGTGTTTGGCGAAGTGCGCAACGAAGCTGCCCGCTGGACTACCCTTCCGGGAATAAATGTGATGTTTCAGCCCTCAGATCTTGCCAAGCTTGCTTTGATCATGTTTGTGGCGCGTATGCTGGCAAAAAAGCAGGAAAACATAAAGGATCTGAAAAGTGCTTTTATCCCGATCCTGCTTCCGGTGCTGGTAATCTGCGGTCTTATACTGCCGGCGAACCTGTCGACCGCAGCTA
Organism: Bacteroidales bacterium UBA4417; assembly: GCA_002389705.1. GTDB lineage: Bacteria > Bacteroidota > Bacteroidia > Bacteroidales > UBA4417 > UBA4417. The sequence goes on along the minus strand of DGQJ01000115.1, from coordinate 1,229 downwards.
TTCTTTTTGTAACCTGTATCGTATTGATGTTTATCGGCGGGGTTAAGTTCAGGTACATCCTGGCACTGGCAGGTATAGGGGTTGTATCGCTGGCCTTGTTTTTAACATTCCTGGTGGTATCGCCCAAATCGAGCGGCCGACTGGGTACCTGGCAAAACCGGATTGAGAACTTCGGTGGGCGGGGCGATAACGATGAAAACTTCCAGGTGGAACAGGCCAAAATTGCCATTGCCAACGGGGGAATAGTAGGGAAACTGCCTGGCAACAGCATGCAGAAAAATTTCCTTCCCAATCCTTTCAACGATTTTATTTTTGCCATTATCATCGAAGAATATGGGGTAATCGGGGCATTGATTATTATTCTAATGTACCTCATCCTGCTATATCGCGGAATCCGAATTGCCATAAAGGCGCCGGGCAATTTCGGCGCTTTGCTGGCCATTGGGGTTACTATAAGCCTCATCATTCAGGCTTTTGCCAACATGGCCGTAGCTGTTCACCTGGTACCGGTTACAGGGCAGCCACTCCCACTGGTAAGTATGGGTGGAACCAGCATCTGGTTTACCAGTATTGCTATTGGTATCATATTGAGCGTGAGCAAAGAAATGGATGAAGCGGAAAAACCAAAGGAAGAACCAACTGAACCTGAATATGCAACAGTCTGAAAACATACGGGTAATCCTGAGCGGAGGCGGTACCGGCGGACATATCTTTCCGGCTGTTGCTATTGCCAATGCTATTAAAGCAGTTGCTCCACAAGCAGAAATACTGTTTGTAGGAGCTAAGGGCCGTATGGAAATGGAAAAAGTACCTGCAGCAGGCTACCCTATCGAAGGATTATGGATTAGCGGGTTGCAGCGCAGGCTTACCGCTGATAACCTCATGTTCCCGTTTAAAGTTGTTTCAAGCCTTTATAAAGCCCGCAAAATCATAAAAACCTTTAAGCCCGACGTGGTTATTGGCACCGGAGGATACGCTTCGGGACCTACCTTACGCGCAGCATCCTGGGCCGGCATACCCACGTTAATACAGGAACAAAACTCATTTCCGGGCATCACCAATAAAATGCTGGCTTCCAAAGCCGACATCATCTGCGTGGCATACCATGGCATGGAAAAATTCTTCCCGGCATCAAAAATAAAGCTAACCGGTAACCCGGTAAGGAGTGATATTGAATTCAGCAACATCAACAAAGCAGAAACGCTAGCCCAGTTCGGCCTGCAGGAAGG
>DGQJ01000211.1 GCA_002389705.1 Bacteroidales bacterium UBA4417 | reverse complement strand
AATATCGGCAAGTGCATTGAACAGGCCGACCAGATATTTATGAATAATTCATCCGTAGAGATGTTGTTCGGCCAGGTTGAAGAATCACTGAAAGGATATCATATTTAAGCTTTAATCAGTTGCTGGCAGCTGGCTTTCGTTATTTTATGTCTGTTCTGATTACAACGGTTTCAGCTATTTTGTCATGAAGAGCTCTTTTCCTATCATCAAATAACATAGTTACAATTTCAAGTATTGACCAAATAAAAAGCATTCCGGAGGGTATAAAAATCAGGATATAACCTAATGTGGAAATTTTAAAGTTCTCAAAATCAACATCGCTGAAGAGAATTACATTTAAAATTATGGAAGTATTAACCAAAAAGATTGGCACTGCTTCCCTCATGAATGATTGTGAGTAGGTTAAAGCATTTTCTGTTGCATTGTCAACAACTTTTACTTTCATAATCATCTTACCTAAAGTTTGTCCATATTTTCCAAGCATGAGTACAGCATATAGATATGGAATATTGCTGATAACAATTTCTAATAAAATTGATTTTAATGAAAAGGCAGGAAAAGAAAGGTAATCAGCGAACTGGAGAACAAAAGTTAAAATAGCGCCGTCAATTCCGATGGCCAGGGATCTCTCCCAAAATGTGTCAAATCGTTTCATAGTTTAATATTTTTGCCTGCTGCCAACATTTCATTAACCGGCAGTGATAACACTTATGCTATTTCCCCGTTTCCTCCGGGTCAATATTCTCAACATTTTGTTTGGCATATTGCAAAACTTCCTGGTTTACATATGCCAGTTCAATGCCTGCTTCGGCGAACATCTCCTCCGACTCGGAACCTGAATGATATTTGAATTCGCAAACCACGCGTTTTATACCGCAGTTAATGATCAGCATGGCACAGGTGCGGCAGGGCGTCATGCGGCAGTACAGGGTGCTGTCCTGCAGCGAAATACCGAGCCTGGCAGCCTGGCAAATGGCGTTTTGCTCAGCATGAACGGTGCGCACGCAATGATTGGTTACTTTGCCATCCTCGTGGGTTACCTGTTTAAAGAGGTGGCCTACATCGTCGCAATGCGGAAGTCCCACAGGTGAGCCCACATACCCGGTAACCAGTATTTGCTTGTTTCGGGCAATTACACATCCGCTGCGGCCNNTCCCAGGTGGGGCGTATATAAGGAGTTTCGTTATTTTCTGTCATATTCTTTAAGATTGTAATCAGCCAATTTACACAAATTTCACATCTTCACATTTTCAAATTATCCAATTTTCAAATTTTCAAATTATTTCTCCCCAAACATCGCCACCTTCATCTCGCCCCCCGATTTAATGTATCCCCTGAACATCCCCTGGCTGTTGAATGGCATGGCAACATTTCCATTTCTATCAACAGCAATAATACCACCTACCCCACCCTGGGTTTTCAGTTTCACCATCACTACTTCATTTGCAGCTTTAGCCAGCGTGAGGCCCTTATATTTCATCAGGGTGGCAACATCATAAGCTATTACGTTGCGGATAAAAAACTCACCGTGCCCGGTGGCCGAAACGGCACAGGTACCATTATCAGCAAATGTGCCTGCTCCGATAATGGGCGAATCGCCTATGCGGCCATATTTTTTCATCATCATTGCGCCGGTTGATGTAGCTGCGGCAAGGTTTCCGTAGCTGTCGACAGCCACGCAGCCTACGGTGCCATGTTTTTTATCCAGTGCGCTGATTGAATCGGCATTGGCTTTAGCTTTCAGGTACGATGCCCAGCGTTCGGGTGTATAGAAATAATCAGGACTTACAATTTCAAGTCCTTTTTCGGCGGCAAAAGCTTCTGCGCCTTTACCCGAAAGCATTACATGTTCCGACTTTTCCATTACTGCACGCGCAGCGCTTATTGGATTGCGAATGGTAGTAACACCGGCCACTGCCCCAGCCATCCCTGTTTTACCATCCATGATGGCCGCATCAAGTTCATTTTTGCCTTCGGCTGTAAAAACTGCTCCTTTACCGGCATTAAAAAGCGGGCTATCTTCCATCATGCGCACACAGGCTTCAACGGCATCGAGACTGGTACCACCGGCCCTGAGGATACTGTCGCCGTGCCTGAGCACCTCGGTGAGCTTTGCCTCATACTGCGCAGCCTTTTCAGCCGGCAGGTTTGCAGGGGTAATATTTCCGGCACCGCCGTGTATCACCAGTGCGTACTTTACAGGTTTCTGCGGGTGCGCAGCCATGGACAGCAACACGAAAACAATGAAGGCAAGCGGTGTAAACGATTTCATCATAATGATTTTTTTTATTTGGCAGCAAACTGGATAGCTTTTACACCGGGTATTCGATAAGGTTTATTCAACAAAAGATTCAGTCCCTGGATTTATCAGCATTGGCAAAGCCAACATCCCCATGTTTGAAAAACGAGCATCTGCCCGAAACCAGGACTGACAGCATTACTGACGCGCATCCAGGGCTTCGGCTGATAACCTGCTATGTTTCATACCATAACCGAAATAAAGGATTAAGCCGATCACGAGCCATACCAGGAAACGCATCCAGTTGGTGATGCCCAATTCGCTCATGAGGTAAAGGTTGGTAAGCAGGCCCAGCACCGGTATGAGCGACCATTGCCTGATTACGGCAATAACGGTGGTGAGCACCGAAACCACTGCAAAAACAAAAAACGGCAACTGGCTGTGAAAGCCTTTGGCCATATGACCGCTTCCATCAAAAATGCCCCCCGGGAAACCGGGGTTCGCATACCATACCATGATCAAAATTACGGTCCAGATTGGCAATAAAAACCAGCGACTGTTTACATACGGAACATAAAACCCTCTTTTGCCCACATCCTTGTTTCCCCTGGGATGAAGTATCAGCACGCCGCCCGAAACGAGGATGAATGCAAACAAGGTCCCGATACTGGTGAGATCCGTGACTTCTGTAAGGTTCATAAACAATGCCGGTATGGCAACCAGGAAACCGGTAATAATAGTAGCAAAAGCAGGGGTTTTGTATTTTTTATGAAGCTTCGAAAACCTGGGAGGCAGAAGCCCGTCGCGGCTCATGCTCATCCANNCCCAGGGCAATGATACCTGATAAGCGGGTGAGATGTAACTTCTCAAAGGCAAATGCCAGCGGATCAGAAACTCCAAGCTGGCTAAAAGGAACCATGCCGGTAAGTACCAGGCTGATAATTACATAAAGCAGCGTGGTAATGGCCAGTGCATAAATCATGGAGCGGGGCAAATCGCGGCGTGGGTTTCGGCACTCTTCGGCAGTAGTCGAAATGGCATCGAAACCTATGTACGCAAAAAACACTCCCGAAACGCCTTTCAGAACGCCACCGATTCCGTTGGGTGCAAAAGGGCTCCAGTTCTTCGGGTCGATATAAAACGAGCCCACTGCAATTACCAGCATCAGGATGCCTATTTTTATCAACACCATGATATTGCCTGCCATTTTGGTTTCGTAAATACCTTTGTATACCAGCCAGGTTATAAATACAACAATACCCAGAGCTGGTATATCGGCTATAAAACGTATGCTGCCGATGTGTGGCGCCAAAACCCAGGCCTGGTATGCTTCGCGCAGGTTGCTGTCCAGCGAGGCCAGGGTGGCACCCGATTGCAATTGTTCAGCAGCCAGTTTAAAACCTTTGGCGGCACTCAGGTAATCGATGGCCAGGTAATCGGGAATATGAATCTGCAGGCCATTGAGCAAGCCGGTAAAATAACCCGACCACGATATGGCAACTGCAATATTACCAATGGCATATTCCATAATCAGGTCCCAGCCTATAATCCAGGCAATAAGCTCACCAAAGCTGGCATAGGCATAAGTATATGCGCTTCCGCTGATGGGTATGGCCGAAGCAAACTCGGCATAGCACATGGCTGATAAACCACAGGCTATGGCAGTAAACACGAAAAGCAGCGAAACAGCCGGACCTCCGCTGGCAGCAGCATTGCCGATGGTGCTGAAAATACCAGCGCCAATTATAGCTGCAATACCCATGGCAGTGAGGTCGCGAACCCCCAGCCGGCGCTTCATCAAATCAGGATTACTCTCGTCGGCATGACTGAGAATCATTTCAATCGATTTTTTCCTGAAAAGGTTTTGCATCATTGGGAACTTGCGCGGTAAATGTAGCAAATATTTGCAAAACCATTGCCGTTTTTGGCTATTTCAATTTCCCGAACACGGCTGGCTGGGTTTCAACTGAACAACACTGGGACAAATTGCAGCAAATGCAATTTCAATAAAAAAAGCGCCCCGGGTATGGCGCTTTTTGTTTTTTAAGGTCAGATTCAGAAAATATAGCAACTAACCGGGTTATTTCCGCCAAAGCATCACTGTATCGGACTTATAGTGAGTTCGAGTCCGCTTTGCAACAACACTTCCATAGGCAGCTCGGGGATATTCCCATTTAAATTTCCATAAACGGTTAAAACAAAAGGCGTTTTAATGATTGATAAAAGATCGGAATCCTTTACAATAAAATCGATAGTGCGATCGGCCGGATTTACTACCGGTGCGGTTGCTATTTCAATCGCAGAACCACCATCCGGCGCAATTTTAATACGTGCCGAACTCAACCAGTTAAGGTTGGCGGTTTCAGGCTTTTCGATGGAGAACTTCAACTTGTACAAGGTTACACGCTCCACAAACCTGGTATTTGAACCTGCTATACTGTCGACATTAATAGCAGCAAACGGCTGTGAAAACAATTCAACTTCCGATTTGAGCGACGACAATTTATCAATTTTATAGCGACTGTCAGGCAGGTCGTATTTCACCTTAAAGGTGGTTGCTTCTTTCAGCTTCTCGCACGACGGCAGCAGGAAAAAAGCTATACCTATACATGCCAGGAGAAAAAAGGTAATCCATGATTTTGATTTCATTCACAATGTATTAAAAGTTTGATTCATTGAGTTTTAAGTACAAAGGCAACCGCAGAGCGCTTTTTTTTATTAAATCGCTAATTTTGACCTTTCAATTTGTACAGCTAATATTTAATAACCTTGAGTGGAATTGGTAACTACCAGTGAAGACACTTTTTCCACGGTTCAACATGAGGCTGGTTCCCCTTCCGGATCATTTAATAAATGCTGCTTCCTTAAAGTACTAATGCGCTGATTTCAACACCCATAAGTCAATCCAAATATGAACCAGCCTCTTCAAAGATCTTTCATGTGAAATACTTCCTTTTGAACCAGACAAAAAAATTATCAGTACTTTTAACCCCTGATACTATTTCATCCACACGGCCGTTAATAGCAATATCAACCCATATTATCCATTAAAACCCTACCTTATGAAAGTGAGAAATCATATTCTACCTATTCTGCTCGTAGCCACCTGCTTCTGTTTGTTTACCGCTTGTAATAAATTACCCGAGCCAGATACATCAAAAGCTAACGCCGTTGATAACAGCAGCATACTGGCTGAACGTATGTTCAACGATGTTGGAAAATACACCTCGGGGGTGCTCACTGATAACAAAAAAAGCTCTTTAAAATCAATTGCTGCCGATGTGAGCCCGATCAGCAGCTGCCTGCGTGTTTATTTCGATTTTAATTCATCGCCAAACAAACTGGTCCTTGATTTCGGTACTGAAAACTGTTTTTGCGAAGACGGACTGAACCGGCGCGGGAAAATACTGATCACTTACGATGGCGGGTACATGGATTCAACAGCTACCCTAAACACTACGTTTGATGGCTATTATGTAAATAACAACCAGGTGACCGGAAACAGAACGCTGAGCTATAAAGGGTACAACCAGGCAAAAAAACCAAACTGGACAGTTACCGTAAACGGGTCAGTTATCCTGGCTAACAATGGCGGAACCATTACTTACCAGGCCACACACAACACAGCCATGGTTGAAGGCGAAAACACCATGGATTATAAAGACAATGTTTTTGAAACCACAGGCTCAGCCTCAGGAATAACTCCTGCCGGACAGGCTTTTACGGCACTGGTTACCACACCGCTTATCAGCACCATGAAATGCAACAACTTTGTGAAAGGTGTGGTTGAATTAACACCTGCCGGCGAACCCAAACGTACACTGAACTATGGTGATGGAGATTGCGACAACAAGGCAAGCCTCACGGTAAATGGCATTACGTTTAACGTTAATCTGCCCTGACACTTACCGATCTGTTATAAAAAAAAGCAGGATTTAAACTTCCTGCTTTTTTTTATTTCTTGCTTATTTCAACCACGGCATGTACTATTCCTTCCAGGTCGATGCCACATTCGTGGTGAAGCTCTTCGAGGGTACCTTGTTCAACAAAACGATCGGGTATACCCAGCCGGTAAACCTGCACACCGGAGTATCCATTATCATTAACAAATTCGGTAACCGCACTACCCAGCCCGCCGATAACCGAACCGTCTTCGAGGGTAACTATTTTATTATACTTGTTACAGATGCTGTGCAGCAATTCTTCATCAATAGGTTTCAGGAAACGGATATCATAAAGCGCAGTCTCAATATTTTTGTGAGCCAGCGCCTGGCAGGCTTCGAGTGCCACATTACCCGGGTGCCCCAGCGAAATCACTGCCAGGTCTTTACCATCGCGGATCATACGTCCTTTGCCAACCGTTAGTTCAGCAAAAGGGGTTTTCCACTGCAACATAACGCCACGGCCGCGCGGATAGCGTATGGCAAATGGCCCCTTCCCCCCGAGTTGGGCCGTGTACATCATATTACGCAACTCCTCCTCATTCATGGGTGAGCAGATAGTCATATTGGGGATAGCACGCAGGTATGCCAGGTCGTAAACGCCATGATGGGTAGCGCCGTCTTCACCTACAAGCCCACCGCGGTCGAGGCAGAAGACCACATTCAGATTTTGCAGGGCCACATCGTGAATCAGCTGATCGTAAGCACGCTGCATAAAGCTGGAATAGATATTGCAAAACGGCACCAGGCCATTGGCAGCCATACCGGCCGAAAAGGTAACAGCATGTTGCTCGGCAATTCCGACATCAAAAGCCCGATCGGGCATTTTGGCCATCATCAGGTTGAGGGAGCAGCCGGTAGGCATGGCAGGAGTTACCCCAACAATTTTTGGATTCTGCTCGGCAAGTTCAATAATGGTTTTACCAAAAACAACCTGGTATTTGGGTGGTTGATTTTTACATTGGGTCTCTTTCAGCTCACCGGTTTCCATATTAAATATGCCAGGCGCATGAAAAAGAGTTTGATCCTTTTCTGCTTTTTCGTAACCTTTACCCTTAACGGTGATTACATGCAGCAGTTTTGGGCCGGGGATATTCTGCAAGTCGTGCAACAGGTGAACCAGTTTCACCACGTCGTGGCCATCCACAGGCCCGAAATACCTGAACCCGAAAGCCTCAAAAAGATTACTTCTTTTGAGCAGCGATGCTTTTACGGCATTCCCGATTTGTTTTACCACGGCACGGGAGTTGGCGCCATAAACCGTATTGCCGCCCATAAGCCACCACACCTTATCCTTAAATCGATTATAAGCCTGAGATGTTGTAATATCAGTGAGATACCTCGACAGTCCGCCAACATTTTTATCGATGGCAATACCGTTATCATTCAGGATTACCAGCAGGTTCGATTTTGATACTCCGGCATTATTGAGGGCTTCCATCGCCATTCCGGCCGTCATGGAGCCATCGCCAATCACTGCAATGCTTTGCTGGTTTTTTTTGTTGAGCAGGGCCGAGGCTACGGCCATTCCTAAAGCAGCCGAAATACTCGTGGATGAATGCCCGGTGCCAAAGGCATCGTATTCACTTTCGGCCATCCTTGGGAAGCCGCTTATACCATGGTAGGTACGGTTTGTGTAAAAAATATCTTTACGCCCGGTAAGTATTTTATGGGCATATGCCTGGTGACCTACATCCCATATTAGTTTATCATTCGGAGTATTAAAGGCATAATGGATGGCTGCAGTAAGCTCAACCACACCCAGGCTGGCACCCAGGTGACCCGGGTTACGTGAAATTACTTCGAGAATAAACTGGCGTATATCCCGGCACAACTCCGGAAGCTTTTCAACCGGAAGTTTGCGAAGATCCTCCGGTGAATTGATATCCGATAATAATGTGCCTTTGGCAGGAGTCATGATCCGAAATTTGGGGCTGTAAAAGTAAGATTTTCCTGATTAATCAAGGCGGTGCCAGTTCATAATTGTGTTAGGGAATGTTAAAAACCGGGCCCTACCCATTTTTAGGACCCGGTGTATTGTTTAACAAATTATTACATGCAATGTTATGTTACAGGATCATAAACCGATTTGTAATCAAACGCCTGCAAAGTAAAACTGTATTTAGTATTTCGATTCTCTTTCCTCTGCTTTTTTCATCCAATCCAGCAGGGTCGTTTTGCGGAAAACCTCCTTATCTGCATTCAGTTTTGCCATATCGAGGCCAATATATTTCTGGGCTTTAGCCTTCGTTGTGATATCTGGATAAGGTACTTCCCTGTTATATCCTTTTAGGGCCAGGATTCTTGCCAGTTTTATGCGTGCTTCCTGCGCGAAAGTGATGCCATTTGCGATTACACGACTTATTTCGATGGGAGCGTGGAAAGATGCTCCATGGCTTGCTGCTGCAAAATCCCAACGCCATTGCGACTTACGGATATCTGTAAGCACAGGTTTCATTTCAGCTTCAGAGGCGCCCAGGTCCCAGGCTGTTTTTGCCTCAACATGTGCCCGAACCAATAATTCCTCCAGCTTATTGCGGTTTTCGATTATTTTATCCTGGCGTTCATACACGTTGGCCAACAATGTTGCTGCCTCTTCGCGGTGGCAAACCTGGCATGAATTTGCAATATTATTGAGCGGACTCTGAATGTGGTGATCGGTAAATTTTTGTCCGCCCTCGCTCTTATAGGGCATGTGACAATCGGCACAGGCAACGCCACGCTGCCCATGTATTCCCATCATAAATGTTTCATATTCGGGGTGTTGGGCTTTTAGCATAGGCGCTTTACTCAAACTATGAGTCCAGTCGCTGAACTGGTAACTATCATAGTACGCTTCTATATCTTCAGCTGCAAATCCTTTGTCCCATGGAAACGTGAGGTATGCAGTTCCTTCAATTTTATGTTTATCAAAATAATATTCCACATGACATTGAGCACATACAAGTGAACGCATTTCCTGTTGTGTTGCCTTTGTAATGTCTTTCCCTTGTCTTTCAAACGCTTCTATCAGGGCAGGTCGCGTAATAGTGAGGTTCATAGTTTTGGAGTCGTGACAATCAGCACAGCCAATAGGATTAACGATTTCGGGGCCTTTTGTATCCCAACTGCCGGTATAAAACTCTGCCGGGGTCATTTTACCCAGCAAGCGGGTAACATCAGGGCTTTTACAACTCCAGCAGGTATTGGGTTGCGGACTTGGATTTCCGGCTGAGGGAGCACCTGTACGGAGTGTGTTAGTAATATCTTCGATGGCGTAATAATGACCACGGCCTTGTTTATAATCTTTCGAAAAAGCATATCCTGCCCAAAGCACAACCATCCTGGGATCAACTTCCAGCATGTCGATTACGGCATTCCCGTTGTGCTTGCTTCGGTAGCTGGTATCAAGAGTCTGGATATAGGATTGGTATTCGCGTGGGAAATTTTTACCCCATTCCGAATTTCGGGGTTCGCCCTGTTTCAGCTCAACCATTGGCTTATAGACATATTCTTTTTCGGCCCTGCGGTTTGTAATTGAAGAAGCAAGCATTCCCAGCAGGAATACTATGATTACGGTTGCTGCGAAAAGCAACCAATAAAAAACAGGTTTACGTTTATTCGGTTCCATAAAAATTATAATTAGTTGTTGTTTTGTTTGTCCATAAAACTACGAAGCCACTCCGGTACCGGGTTTTCGAGTTTCGGTACTCTTGCATAGGGGGCTGACGACAGGCTGTTAACCCTGCCGTGGGGCGTTTCCCGGTGACAGTCCCAGCATTCGCGGGCGGTGCGGGTGTGGAAATAATCAGAAGTCACAACAGCCTGCATGCTCCGGTCACTCAACAAGTGTTCGTGGCAGCGGATACAGTTCTGGTGAACCACTTCCCGGCCGGCTTCTTTAATCCGGATAACCTGCGGCTCCAGCCTCAGAGTGAACATGGCTGAATGCCTCAGGCCGTCCTTGGCCTTAAAGAAATATTTGTTAAAAACATTGTTATGAGGCACATGGCAATCGTTGCAAGTGGCTACTTCGCGGTGCGAACTGTGCTGCCACGATGCATATTGGGTATTCATAACATGGCAGTTAATGCAGGTTTCGGGATCATCACTCAGGTACGAACCCGCGTTGGCGATTTTAATAATATAAATTCCCATGCCAACCATTATACCAAGCAGAATAACAACCGGCATTTTCCACTGACCCGGGGGAATCACACTATAAAGAAATTTTTTAAGCATAGTATATTGGATTATTTTTCCGGTTTATTGAACTTTGGAAGAGATTGTTTTTCTCCACATCCTCAGTAATCGCTGTGCATTTGCCCCCTGATTTCTCTGGTTTGAAACGTTGTGGTTCAAATACAAAAATCCCGGAGATACAGGCAACAGGGCATATTGTATCTATTAAAGCAAATTAGTACTGATTATCTTTATAGCAAATATAATAACTTCTGCTTTGTTTTCTACCCCAAACTAATTTTCTTCTGTTCTCAGAAAAAAAAACCGGAACATCTGATGATATCCCGGCACTTATAATAACTGTAAACTTCCTACAAAAAACCCAGTTCCAGCATTCCTGATTCGCTGATCATATTCCGGTCCCAGGGCGGCTCAAAAGTTAGGGTAACTTTCGAATCGGTCACTCCTTCAACATTCTTAACTGCTTCGTGTACTTCAATGGGCAGGCTTTCGGCCACCGGGCAGTTGGGAGCAGTTAAGGTCATGGTAATATGGGCAACAAAATCGTCGTCAACGCGGATGGAATAAATCAGTCCCAGGTCGTAGATGTTAACAGGGATCTCCGGGTCGTAAATGGTTTTTATAACCTGTACAATCCTTTCGGAAACTATATCTTTTTCTATCTGTTTGTGCATGGGTTAATGTGTTAATGCGATAATGCGGTAATGTGCTGATGCGGTAATGTGATAATGTGCTGGTGTGTTTGCGGGGTAAAGGGATTACAAATTGATCCTTTAAAGTTAATTTTCAAATTATCGCATTAGCACATTATCAAATTAACTATTCTTCTCCTTCACCTGATAGGCAAAAGCATACATTTTGATTTGTTTCACCATCGATAACAATCCATTGCTTCGGGTGGGCGATAGATGCTCTTTAAGCCCGATCTGGTCGAGGAAAGTGGTTTCGGCTTCGATAATTTCGGCCGGGGTATGCCCCGAAAAAACACGGATCAGCAGGTAGGCTATTCCTTTGGTGATAACAGCATCGCTGTCGGCAGTAAAATAAATAATACCGTCCTTGTATTCGGAACTCAGCCAAACCCTCGACTGGCAACCGGTAATCAGGTTCGAATCTGTTTTTTGTGTTTCGTCGATCAGCGGAACCGACCGACCCATTTCAATCAGGTAATTGTATTTGTCCATCCAGTCGTCGAACTGGTTAAACTCTTTAATTAACTGGTTGATAGTTTCATTAATTGTCATTGTATTGTGTTTTAACTTTTACTTCCTTCCTTTTCGTACCCTGCAGTTAAACAAAGTTACCGGAAATTATGCAAAAAGGGCTTTCACGCGGTTCAGGCCATCAATAAGCACATCAATCTCGTACCTGGTATTGTAAAAAGCCATTGAGGCACGCAAGGTACCATTTATTCCGATACTGTCCATCAGTGGCTGGGTGCAATGGCTCCCTGTACGCACGGCAATACCCAGGTGATCGAGTATGGTTCCCGCATCAAAATAATGTATTCCCTCAATAAGGAATGATACAATGGCGGCTTTGTGTGCTGCATTGCCGATAATTTTTACGCCTTCCACCTGTTGTAGCCTGGTGGTTGCATATTGGAGCAGGTCGTTTTCGCGGGCCGCAATAAAATCCCATCCCAGCATGTTGAGGTAATCGATAGCAGCAGCCAAACCCATAACATCGGCTACATTGGGCGTTCCGGCTTCAAATTTATACGGGATTTCGTTAAAAGTGGTTTTTTCGAAAGTTACCCGGTCTATCATTTCGCCCCCAAGCTGGTATGGTTGCATGGCTTCGAGCCAGCTGCGCTTGCCATAAAGCCCGCCAATACCCATGGGACCATACATTTTATGGGCCGAAAAAGCATAAAAATCGCAACCGAGTTCCTGCACATTAACGGGGCCATGCGATAAGCCCTGGGCTCCATCAATAAAAACGGGTACATTGCTGGCATGTGCCATGTTTACTATTTCAGCAACCGGGTTAATAGTTCCCAATGTATTTGATATATGGCTGACGGCCACCATTTTGGTGCGCCCACTGATCAGCCTGCCTAGCATTTCGAGATCTATTTCGCCCTCAGGTGTTACCCCAACAACTTTAAGGGTAGCCTTTTTTCGTTCGCAGGCAACCTGCCAGGGGACAATGTTTGAATGGTGCTCAAGTTCTGAAACAATAATTTCATCGCCTTCATCCAGGAAAGTTTCACCATAAGCCCATGCCACCAGGTTTATAGCTTCGGTGGCACCACGGGTAAAAACAATTTCGCTGGCACTGCCGGCGTGCACAAAATCAGCTACTTTGCGACGTACATCTTCAAACGCGGCTGTGGCATGCTGGCTCAGGTAGTGAACACCCCGGTGCACATTGGCATTATCGTTGAGGTAATAATTACTGATGGCATCAATTACAGCTTTCGGTTTCTGGGTGGTAGCCGCATTATCAAAATAAATAAGTGGCTTTCCATAAATATTCCGCGAAAGGATTGGAAAATCGCTTCTTACTGCCTGTATTTGTGCTTCCGAAATTTCAATCATTGGAGCTTTGTGTCAGATTTTCGAGATGTCAATTTTAAAATCCATTTTCTGGTGTTCGTGGGTGCTGCAATTTAAAACGCACTGCTCGCATTGCGAGAGTTCGCCCCGCAAACGCTTTTTAACCATATCATCCATCCGTTGCCGCAATTCGGGAATCGAAATTTTATTGATCACATCAGCCGCAAAAGCATACATCAGCAATATTTTAGCATTTGCCTCGCTGATACCCCGCGAACGGATATAGAACAAGGCTTCCGGATCGAGCTGACCAATGGTAGCACCATGGCTGCACTTTACATCGTCGGCATAAATTTCGAGGAAAGGCTTGGCGTCGATGCTTGCTTTATCCGAAAGCAGTATGTTTTTATTGGTTTGAAACGCATTGGTTTTCTGCGCATCGCGGTGCACTTTGATGTGCCCGTTGAATACCCCGCTGGCATGATCATCGAGAACGCCTTTAAACAGTTCCCTGCTTTCGCATTCAGGAGCTGCGTGGTTAATGAAAACCTGGTTGTCGACATGCTGATAGCGATCCATCAGGTATAATCCGTAAACTTCGGCATTGCTGTGGGGGCCACTCATTGTAACATGCGAAAGGTTACGAATAAGCCCGCCATTCAGGCTAATAGCGTTGGTGCTCAAGCTGCTGCCTTCATCCTGGTGAAAGAACATTGAATTGATCAGCGTGGTGTGATCATCCTTGTTCTGCATTTTATAATGATCGAGTGTAGAGTTACGCCCGATTTTTACTTCGGTAACCGAATTGATAAAAGTTACATCGTGATTTATGGAGTCATCGCATTGCACCAGCCTCAGGTGGCTGTTTTCGCCCAAAATCACCAGGTTACGGGTATTCAGGAACAAGTTCTGCTTGAAATCGGTGATGTTAACCGTCTGGATATTCTGCTCAACGGTAACATTGTCGGGGATATAGATAAATATACCATCCTGGGCCATGGCAGTGTTTAAAGCTGTGAGCCCGTCAGTTTTATCGTCGGCATACTTGCCATAATGTGCATTTACCAGCTTGGGGTATTTGCTTAAAGCAGCTGCCAGGCTACCGATAATCATCCCGTTGGGATATACCTGCAACAGGTTTATCCGGTCGGCATACCAGCCGTTGAGCTGCGACACCAGCAGGGTTTCGAAATGGGGAACATCGCATTTAAAAATTTTATCAATATCGATGTCGGCCGCGGGTTGTTCCGGCAAAGCCTGGAACTCGTGGTTTAAAGCCCGCGAAAGGTCTGTGCCACGCCATTTTTCGAGCGCTGCATGGGGAAACCCTATCCTGCTGAACAACTCGAAAGCTTCAGCGCGTTTTTGTGCCACAAAAGCGGTATCGTTAAGGCCTATTTCCTGCCGCCTGGCAACAAAAACACCTTCGAGGTAGGCTTTGAGGTCGTATGTAGTTTCAATTATTCCTGCTTCCATAATGTTGTATCGTTTTTGCTGAGTGTTCAGGATTCGCTGCGGATCCACTCATACCCTTTTTCTTCGAGCAGCAAGGCCAGTTCCTTGCCTCCTGATTTTACAATGCGGCCATCAAAAAGCACATGCACCACATCGGGTACAATATACTCGAGCAACCGCTGGTAATGGGTAATTACAACCGTTGAATTATCGGGCCGGCGCAATTTGTTTACGCCTGTGGCCACTATACGCAATGCATCGATATCGAGGCCTGAATCGGTTTCGTCGAGTATGGCCAGCGAAGGTTCGAGCATGGCCATCTGGAAAATTTCATTTTTTTTCTTTTCTCCGCCCGAAAATCCTTCGTTTACTGACCTGCTGGCCAGCTTATCCTGTAATTCGAGCAATTGTTTTTTCTCTTCCATCCTGGCCAGGAACTCAGGTGCAGGCACCGGGTCGAGGCCTTTGTATTTGCGCTGCTCGTTGATGGCTGTACGCAGGAAATTGGTGATGGAAACCCCCGGAATTTCAACCGGGTACTGAAATCCAAGGAACAAGCCTTCGCAGGCACGCTCTTCGGCCGAAAGGTCCAGTATATTCTTTCCTTTAAAAATAATCTCGCCATCTGTAACATCGTAGCCATCGCGGCCCGATATCACGTAAGCCAGCGTGCTTTTACCGGTACCGTTAGGCCCCATAATGGCATGTACTTCCCCGGGGTTAACTTCGAGGTTAATTCCTTTTAATATTTCCTTTCCCTTAATGGAAACATGCAGATTTCTGATACTTAACATGAGTGGTATAATGTGCTAATTTATTAATGTGCTAATGTGCTGATGTGCTAATGATTTTGTACCTGATTTTATAACCTAACATCCGATATCGGACATCCGACATCGGACATCGGACATTTATCCTTAGCCTACGCTGCCCTCTAAGCTGATAGCGAGTAATTTCTGCGCTTCGACAGCAAATTCCATGGGCAAATGCTGCAGCACTTCTTTGGCATAACCATTTACAATCAGGCTGATAGCGCTTTCGGAATTTATACCGCGCTGCTTGCAGTAAAACAGCTGGTCGTCGGATATTTTTGAAGTAGTGGCTTCGTGTTCGATGATGGAGGATTGATTTTCGGCCTTAATGTAAGGGTAGGTATGTGCCCCGCATTTATCGCCAAGCAACAACGAATCGCACTGTGAGAAATTCCGGGCATTTTCGGCCCGTTTTATCACTTTCACCAGGCCACGGTAACTGTTGTTGCTCTGGCCTGCCGAAATTCCTTTCGAAATAATGGTGCTCCGGGTATTTTTTCCCAGGTGTATCATTTTAGTACCGGTATCAGCCTGCTGGTAATTATTGGTAACTGCCACCGAATAAAATTCGCCGATGGAATTATCGCCCATCAGCACCACGCTGGGATATTTCCAGGTGATGGCGGAGCCGGTTTCGACCTGTGTCCAGGATATTTTGGAATAGCTTCCCTTACAAATGCCCCGCTTGGTAACGAAATTATAAATTCCGCCTTCCCCTTTCTTGTTGCCCGGGTACCAGTTCTGTACGGTGCTGTATTTTACCTCGGCATCTTTCATGGCTACAATTTCAACAATGGCGGCATGCAGCTGGTTTTCGTCGCGCATGGGTGCCGTACAGCCTTCCATATAACTCACATAAGCGCCTTCGTCGGCTACAATGAGCGTGCGCTCAAACTGACCGGTATTAGCAGCGTTTATACGAAAGTACGTCGACAATTCAACCGGACAGCGAACCCCTTTGGGGATATAACAGAATGAACCATCGCTGAACACGGCTGAGTTCAGCGCGGCAAAAAAGTTATCATTGCTCGGCACCACACTGCCCATATACTGTTTTACCAGGTCGGGATGATTTTTAACCGCATCGCTGAACGAGCAGAAAATAACACCATATTTGGCAAGAGTATCGGTAAAAGTCGTTTTTACTGAAACACTGTCGATAACCGCATCAACAGCGACACCGCTCAGTTTTTTCTGTTCTTC
>DGQJ01000076.1 GCA_002389705.1 Bacteroidales bacterium UBA4417 | reverse complement strand
ATGATGCAGATCATCACCATTGCCAGATTCTCCTTCAGCCGGCAATTCCAGTTCAGTTTCTTCACCGGGTATTTCCTGGTCCGGGGCTTCCTCTTCAAAGGTACCTTCAGCCAATTCGTCGTTCTCGTCCATTGTTAGTACTTCTATTTTTAGGCTTAAAATCTGATTTTAAAAGGTTTATAACTCGCCTGCGAATATTGTCATTTCACTTTTACCCTGGTTCAGCATCCAGGGCATCTGAGCTGAAAAGTTCTGACAACGATTCCGTTACAAACTATTTGCGCCAATCTAAAATCGTGTGCAAATTTACTCTTAACAACTAATTTATAAAATCTGTAAATCTATTTTTTAAAAAATCTTATCAACAAAATTTCGCCCAAAAGCATCACAAGTGCTAGCCAAACAAAATAGCGCCAGAGTTGTGTCCCGCTGTTTATCATCGCAATAACTTCGTTAAGAGGCCTTTGCCCGGTTTCCACCAGGCTAAAGTTTTTCAAATGTGCCTTATTGAGCATGGTTTTGAGTTCACCCGCCGTAAAGCATTCCAGGTTACTCTCATTGCGGTTGTAGTTGAATGACAGGCCTGAAATTACTTTTTTGTTATCCACCAGCTGATAATTGCCTGCTTCCGGTACCTGGTTGCCCGCAAAAACATTCAGCATATTTCCTGATTGTATCAGCTGTGGGATCATTTCGAAATTGGTCACCGGCGATTTCAGCTTATACACCTGGTCACCATCGGGAGTGGCAGCTCCAATCCGCACCGGTTTATTGTCGCCAATAATGCTGTAAAGACTATGTACCGGATGGCTGATAAGCGCAATATTGTAGAGTACCGGCACAAATAAGGCTTGCAACGGAAAATTGCTGAACGCCGGGTCGAGCGGCACGGCCATTAGAAATACCTGCCCTCTCCCGCTGTTGGTGAGAGTAAGAAAACTCCTGCCGTTGAGCATTTCAATCAATGGCACTGTAAGCGTGGCCGACGAAAACAGGATCGGGAAATGCCTCCTCACTTTGGGCAGTTCGGTATTGATGTCGATGGCTGTTTTTCCGGGTTGCTTTTCGAAAACATCGCGGAAAAGGTAACTTTCTTCACTCAGTCTCACTACCCGCGTATCAGCAGTGTCAGGTTCACGGTATAAGGGTGCACGCAACGAGGAAAGAAAGCTGTTGTATGAACTTAATTCGGCATTGGCTGCCGGCAGCACCAGAATGGTACCTCCATTATCGACGTATCGCTTAATTTCGGCTGCCAGGCCCGATGAAACCGATTGAACTTCATTCAAAATAATGAGATCCGATTCCGAGAGCCGGCCATAATCGAGCGATTTTTCGCCCACATTGGTAAAGTGTACGGATGAGTCCTGCGCATACAGGGCATCGAGGAACCGGTTGCCGCCATTTCCATTTATGCACAGCACCTGAACTGACGAAAGCACATCGAACGAAAAATAAAATTTATCGTCGTAAGTAACCGGGTAATCAGTTACCTGAAGCAACCCCTGCTGCGGGCCTTCGGTACGAATGTTAAATGGCATTTCGGCAGTTACCGACATGCCTGCTTTAATATCAAGACTTGTTACTGATTTCTGCTGGTTATTGATTAACAGTTTGAGTGGAATTTTCTCAAGATCTGTTTCGGACCTGTTCCAAACCCTGGCCCTGAGCACCGAAGTTTTACCCGGTTGTTGTATGGGCTGCGTAAACCAACAGGTATCAATATATACATTGGCCATACCCTGCGATTTGAGTGGAACCAGGTACGACAGAATATTTGAATCCTGTTTCAGAACGTTAGGGCTGTAGGTTGATTTCTGAAAATCGGAAACCAGGTAGGTTGTACGACGGGCAGCAGGTTCATTATTAAGCAGGTCGTATTGCCGGCTTACAATTTCATCGAAAGTATGCACCGAAGGCGATGTTTTAACCTCATCGAGCATGGTCAGAAATTCGTCGCGCGTTACCAGCCGCTGGTGCCGTCCTTCGAAATCGCAGGTAAGCAGTTGAAATAAGTCGCTTGATTTATAGGCTGATACAATTTCGCGGGCTTTCTGCCTGGCTTCATCAAGGAGTGTACCATTGCTGCCTGCAGCTTCCATGCTGAACGAATTATCAACAAAAACGCTCACTACGTTTTGTTTCGCAATTTTCGACTGGCTTTCATTAAAAGGAATATACGGCTGGGCAAAAGCAACTACAAGCGCAGCAATNNTGCGACTGTTTGCGGGTTTGCTGCCGAAGCGCCTGCAAAAATTTCACATTGGTAAAATAAACCCGCTTGAAACGCCTGAAATTAAACAAGTGCACAATAATCGGAATAGCAATAGCCAGTAAACCAAAAAGAAATAAGGGATTAACAAATTGCATGGGAAAACAATAAACGCCTTGTGCAGTAACCGGATACAAAAGTAAACATTTTGGGCTGATTAATCGCATTATCCGCTACTGCCTCTGGACTTACAAAACAGCATCCGGGCTAGAAACCAGTATGGTTTAAAGCGTGATTTAACTATTCGTAAACCAATAATTCGTTTCACGATTGCTTTTTTTGATAATTTCGCTCCATGAACCCGATACGAATTACAGCTGTTTGCTATTATAATACGCTCCCTTTTATTTACGGCATCATGCACTCGGAAAAACTTTCCGGTTATGCGCTGAGCCTTGATGTACCTTCGGAATGCGCGCGTAAACTCCTCACTGGTGAAGCTGACATTGGACTGATACCAGTGGGTGCTTTGCCAAAATTTGAAGGTTACCATTTGGTGAGCGATTTATGTATAGGAGCCGATAAAGATGTAAAATCGGTTTTGCTGCTGTCAGCGTCTGAATTAAGCACAATAAAGACCATTTACCTGGATACCGACAGCCTTACCTCTGTAAACCTGGTTCGCATACTGGCCGAAAGATACTGGAAAATAAATCCGGAATGGAAAAGCCTGGCATTGTTGAAAGGTCCACTTTCAGCCCACGAAGGTAAAGTACTGATCGGTGATAAAACTTTCGGGTTGAGCAAGCAGTTCCCTTATTACTACGACCTGGCCGGTGAATGGATAAAACATACCGGCCTGCCCTTTGTTTTTGCCGTATGGATTTCGCGCAAGCCACTGCCTGCTTCATTTTTAAACGAGTTTAAAGCGGCGCTCAGCTGGGGTGTGAACCACAGGGAAAATTCCACAATCATGGCTCAACAGCCTCATATTTCCGAACAGGAACTTGTATCGTACCTCACGCAAGATATCAGTTATCCGCTTGATGCGCAGAAGCAGCTTGGAATGGAGTTGTTCCTCGATTTGTTAAGCCGGCGCCAGGAATAAACCAGGCCGTTATCGAATGCCGGTTGTTGACACTGCTCAGGTTTTTACCAATTCCACCCATTTTCTACATATCTTTTATAGCTTTACAGTTTAAATACATTTCCCATGGATATAAACGAAAAAATTGCCGCATTCGATCCCAACGGAATGGGCGATACCAATGGCAATATTTACGGCTTGCCCTTTGATACGGATACTGCAAACCTGGTAATTCTGCCCGTTCCCTGGGAAGTAACCGTTTCGTACCAGGCCGGTACCGCCTCAGCACCCGAAGCCATCCGCGAAGCCTCGTACCAGGTTGATCTTTTCGATCCTTTTGTGAAAGATGCCTGGAAACTGGGACTGGCTATGAAAGATATCGATTTGAATCTGGCTGCCAAAAACAATACCCTTCGCCAAAAGGCAGAGCATTATATCGATCAGCTTACCGGTGGCAGCAGTATTAAAGAAAATCCGGACCTGGGCGATATTTTGGCTGAAGTAAACCAGGCATGCCGCGAAATGAATGCGTGGGTAAAGAAACAATCACTCGATATCTTAAACCGGCAAAAACTCGTTGGCTTGCTGGGTGGCGATCACAGTACTCCGCTGGGGTTAATGCAGGCCCTTGCCGAAAAATACGATGAATTCGGCATTTTGCATATCGATGCGCATGCCGACCTGCGGAAGGCTTACGAAGACTTCGAATTTTCGCATGCATCCATTATGTATAATGCACTGAAAATTGAACAGGTATCCCATCTTGTTCAGGTTGGCATCCGCGATTACTGCGAAGCCGAGCTCAACATCATCGGGTCCGATAAACGCATCACCACCTTTTTCGACCGCGGTATCAAGCACCAGCAGTACGAAGGTTCAAGCTGGTCGGCTATTTGTGATCGGATTATTGATTCACTTCCCGAAAAAGTTTACCTCAGTTTTGATATCGACGGCCTTGATCCAAAATTATGCCCCGGAACCGGAACCCCTGTTCCGGGCGGCCTCGAAATGGAACAGGCACTGTATCTTATCGAAAAACTGGTTTACTCCGGCCGTACCATTATCAGCTTCGACCTGAACGAAGTTGGGCCGGGCGACGACGAATGGGATGCAAATGTGGGGGCACGGCTCCTCTATAAGCTCGCCAATATGTGTATGGTTTCGAATAAATAGCAAACCACCATAAATAAAAAATCCGCAGTAAATCAATGATTTAAACTGCGGATTTTTTTTATGACAGCAAGCCCTTATTTCCTGATGGCTTTCTGTTGCTGTTGTTTGGTCATTTCTTCGAGGCGTTTCTGGAACGAAGATTTTTTAACTGGTTTGGCTTTATTTTCCTGGATACGTTTGTGCAGTTTATCCTCATTTACAAAACGGCGTATTACAAACATTTGAGCAAACGTAAAGAGGTTAGCCAGCAGGTAATAATAACTCAAACCTGCGGAATAGTTATTGAAAAATCCGAGGAACATGATCGGCATCAGGTACATCATGGTTTTCATTCCCGGCATTTGCTGTGTCGATCCCATCATATCATTATTCATCTTGGTGTAAATGATGGTTGAGATGGTCATCAGCAAAGTGAATAAACTTACGTGGTTACCGTAAAAAGTACTGATAATGGGAATATGCGCCGACCACGAGAAAATGGAATCGTAGCTGGATAAGTCGGTAGCCCAGAGGAACGATTGCTGGCGCAACTCGAATGAGGCAGGGAAGAACCTGAAAAGTGCAATCAGGATGGGGAACTGCAGCAACATGGGAACACAACCTGCCATCGGGTTTACACCGGCCTTTTTATACAATGTCATGGTAGCCTGCTGCTTTTTCATGGCATCATCCTTTTTCGGATATTTCTGGTTGATTTCCTCTATCTCCGGTTTCAGGATACGCATTTTGGCTGACGAAATGTATGTTTTCCATGCGATGGGGAACAATACAATTTTGAGCAGGATGGTAAGGATCAGGATGATAATGCCATAGCTGATATTAAAGGATTCGAGCCAGTTGAAAACCCAGAGAACCGGTCCGCGGTTGATCCACTGCAACAGGAAAAAACTCCATCCGAGTGGAATCTGGCGTTCAAGGTTAAGGTCGTATTTGCGGAGAACTTTATATTTGTTTGGTCCGAAATACCACTTCATGTTATAGGTCTGGTCGGCATCGATGGTAAACGGAAGAATAAAGGCCGATTTCATGGTTTTTACCAGGCGGTCAGTATTCTCTATCGGATGCCCGATGGTTTCAACATCAGCGCTTTCGAATTTATCGGAAGCTATTAAACTTGCTGAGAAGAACTGTTGTTTAAAGGAAACCCATTTAACCGGGGTGGAAATCCGTTCGGTAGAATTTTTGGTTTCTTTCAGGTTATTCACCTCGCCTGCTGCATCCATGTAATAAATGGTCGACTGCGATTCTTCAGTCTTCAGGCTTTTCTCCTGTTGCAGCAGGGTTGCGCCCCAAAGCAGTGATAAATCGCGGGTATTCTGGGCTATATAGCCTTTCATTCCAACAAAATTCACCTTGTAGCCAACCATATAATCATCACCCTTCAGGGTATAAACAAATTCGATATAGCTCTTCGATGCTACCGAATCGGCTTTGCCAGGATAAACCCGGAGCGCAAATTGGAGCGAATCTTTACCCGATACGCGTAATGAATCCTTGCCAGCCATACCAGCTGGAACAAACATGAGGTTGGCGGTATTTAGGGTACGCAGGTCTTCGGTATTAAATTCGAAGCCGAACTGGGTTGAATCGCCTTTAAACAGGATGAGTGGAAGCGTGTCAAAAGTTTTATAATCTTTCAGCTGTACCGACCATATCCGTCCGCCACGCGATGATATTTTTAATTTCAGCAGGTCGCTTTCGAGAGTATAAAATTTCTCCTCGCTACGGGGCGAAATACCAAAACCACTGTTCGATGAATCGGCGCCGGCAACTATGGCACCGGCAGGATTGGCTTTTACTGCCGAATCGGCTGCTGCTTTAGCTGCCATTTCGGCCATCACAGCCTGCAGCGAGTCGGCACGTTGCACCTGGCTGATAGAATCAGCTTTTCTTTTGGCGGCAGCCATTTCTTCTTTCGATGGAGTCATCCACAGGCTGTAGCCTATCAATAATCCAACAATGATTACCAGTCCAATAATATTATTCTTAGTCATTTATTGAGTTATATGTATTTGATTATTTATCTTAGTAACTTAATTAGCTCAAAAACACACTGAATTTCAATATCTTACCAGCAATGGTGTGAATTTGGGGAGCGCAAAGATACAAAATGTTGATTAAGTAATTATACTTTGCATTTCGGGCTTCATGTAACAACCTTGCCACCTGCGCATCACATATCAGGTTGCCCGAATAAACCTGCTATTTAATCTGCAGTTTTTTGTGCTGTATGGCGGCTTTCACAAAATCAACAAAGAGCGGGTGTGGTGCAGCAACAGTGCTTTTGTACTCAGGATGGAACTGTACCCCGATAAACCATGGATGATCTTTCAACTCAATGATTTCAACAAGGTTATTTTGCTTGTTGATACCTGTAGCTATCATTCCGGCTTTTTCGTATGCTTCGAGGTACTTGTTATTAAACTCGAAACGATGCCTGTGGCGTTCGTTAATTTCGGTGGCCTGGTACACGTTCTGAATCTTTGATCCTGATTTCAGCGAACAGGGATACAGGCCCAGCCGCATCGTGCCGCCCTTTTTATCCACTTTTTTCTGTTCCTCCATAATATCGATAACAGGAAATTCAGTGGATGGATTCATCTCAGTTGAGTGGGCATCTTTATATCCAAGTACATTGCGGCCAAATTCTATAACCGCACACTGCATACCCAGGCAAATGCCCAGGAATGGAATTTTGTTTTCGCGTGCAAAGCGGATGGCAATTATTTTACCGTCAATACCGCGTTCGCCAAAACCCGGGGCCACCAGTATGGCATCAAGGTCTTTTAACAAATGCTTCGATGTGCTGTCGTTAATAGATTCGGAATGAATCATACGCAGGTTCACTTTATACTGGTTTGCAGCACCTGCATGAATAAACGATTCTGTTATTGATTTATAGGCGTCGCGTAACTCAACATATTTCCCAACAAGCCCAATTTGTACTTCACCCAGTGGGTTTTTCAGCATGCGCACAAATTCCTCCCAGCGTTTCAGATCAGGTTGCTTGCGGATGGGAACCTGCATTTTTTCCAGAACCACCTGGTCGAGACGTTCTTCGCGCATCAGCAAAGGAACATCGTAAATGGTCTCAACATCAACTGATTCAATTACAGCCGAAGGGTTAACATTACAGAATAAGGCAATTTTATTCCGGATTGACTGGTTTAAATGTTTTTCAGTACGGCACACGATTACATCAGGCTGCACTCCCGACTCCAACAACATTTTTACCGAATGCTGCGTTGGCTTTGTTTTAAGCTCGCCCGACGAAGCCAGGTATGGCACCAGGGTAAGATGGATAACAAGGCAGCGGTTGCCGAGTTCCCATTTCATCTGTCGCACTGCTTCAATATAGGGAAGGGATTCAATGTCGCCTACTGTCCCTCCTATTTCGGTAATCACAAAATCGTAATTACCGCTTGAGCCTAACAGCTGAACCCGGTTTTTAATTTCATCGGTAATGTGCGGTATCACCTGAACTGTTTCTCCCAGGTAATCGCCACGACGTTCCTTATCGATAACAGTTTGATAAATGCGGCCGGTGGTAACATTGTTAGCCTGCGAGGTACGCACATTGGTAAAACGTTCGTAGTGCCCCAGGTCGAGGTCAGTTTCAGCACCATCGTCGGTAACAAAACATTCGCCATGTTCGTATGGGTTCAACGTTCCCGGATCGATGTTAATGTAAGGATCGAGTTTCTGTATTGCTACCCTGAATCCACGTGATAACAGCAATTTAGCCAGCGACGAACTGATAATGCCCTTACCTAGTGACGAGGCTACACCCCCGGTTGTGAAAATATACTTTGTTTCAGCCATGATAATTTGGTATATACGATTTGAACCTGACCACGCACAAAAAAATAAATTGCATACCGGTAAACTGAGTTTCCGATAAAACAATTTTATGAATTACAAGATCAGGATTTTAAAACGTGTGCAAAATTACAAATCCCTGTCTGAATTCCTTGAAAATAAATAAAAAAAAAGCCTGGTCGCAGCCAGGCAATAATATTGCGTTAAATTGTGCTATCCGGCGTACTTATAAGTGCTGATTTCGTAACATTCATTTACAACGTTTTTTATTTCATTCCACGAGCAAGGTTTAGCTATGAAAGCATTCATTCCCGATTCGGCACATTCGGTCCGCATCTGGTCGTCGGCATAGGCTGTAAGCGCAACAATAGGTATCTCTTTGTTAAAAACACGAATAAACCTGGTAGCCTCAATACCATCGAGTACAGGCATATCAATATCCATAAGTATTACATCAAAGGTAGTATTTCTGCAAGCCTCTGCAGCCAGTAAGCCATTTTCAACGATTAAACATTCCCATCCCAGCTTACTCATGTACTTGCTCATGAGCTGCTGATTCATCGGATTATCCTCGGCAATAAGTATTTTCATTACGTTTTTAAGATAGAATTGGGATTTCTCCCTGTATTGCTTAATCACTCTTTTTGTAAAAGGTAATACACAAATATTAAAAAAAATCCGGACTTCTTTCAGCGCTTCTGATTAATTCACTTATAACCTGCGAATTACAACAATACATTTTAAAAAAAATATAGATAAAGTTCTGAATATTTTGTCGTCAGCCTCTGGGAGCAGCTAAAAAAAATGCTGCTGCAAAGCAGAACCTTGCAGCAGCATGAACATTTGAAAATTTCGTTTAAAGAAATTTATAACTGTAATGTTATTCTCCCAGGTACGATTTAAGCAATTTGCTTCTCGAGTTGTGTTTTAGCCTGCGAATGGCCTTTTCTTTTATTTGTCGGACACGCTCCCGGGTGAGATCGAATTTTAGCGCAATTTCCTCAAGCGTTAAACCGTGAGGAACGCCTATTCCATAGTAAAGGTTTATTACATCGCGCTCCTTTTCGGTGAGCGTTGAAAGTGAGCGCTGAATTTCGAGAGAGAGTGATTCGCGCATTAAGCCAGCATCTGTAAAAGGACTGTCCTCATCTACAAAAACATCAATAAATCGGGTATCTTCATCATCCACCAGCGGTGCATCCATCGAAACATAACGAGTGGTTATTTTCATGGCTGCATCAATCTTATAACCCGGTATTTCAAGCGCTTCGGCAATTTCCTCGGCTGAAGGTGGACGCTCATACATCTGTTCGAGACGGGAGGTTTCTTTCTTGATTTTATTGAGCGATCCTACCTGGTTAAGCGGCAAACGGACAATACGCGACTGTTCGGCCAATGCCTGCAGGATTGATTGCCTGATCCACCAAACGGCGTAGGAAATAAATTTGAAACCACGGGTCTCGTCGAAACGGGCAGCTGCTTTAATAAGCCCAACATTGCCTTCGTTTATCAGGTCGGGCAGGCTTAGCCCCTGGTTCTGGTATTGTTTGGCCACCGAAACTACAAAGCGAAGGTTCGCCAGGCAAAGTTTCTCCAGTGCTTTCTGGTCTCCTCCCCTTATTCGTCGTGCCAGTTCAACCTCTTCATCCGCAGTAATCAATGCTTCTTTCCCTATATCCTGAAGATATTTATCGAGTGAAGCAGTTTCGCGGTTGGTTATGGACTTGGTTATTTTTAATTGTCTCATGACTTTTTTTACGTTAACATGCAACTAAGCTG
>DGQJ01000229.1 GCA_002389705.1 Bacteroidales bacterium UBA4417 | reverse complement strand
CATATAATCCCCTCTTTTTTTGAGGGTATCCTTGGTTGCTTCGAGGTCGCCGGTAACTTCAACAAAAGTATAGTTCTGGTTATTTTCTAATTTGCTGAAAAACAGGCCTGTATCGTCTTTTACCTGGATAAGTAGTTTTTCGTCCTGCCGGGTTGCCATATAAATGGAGAAAACGAAAATAGAGGCCATCAGCAGCGGCCCCAGTATAGTCATAATGATAAAGGAACGTTTCCTTGCTTTCGAGAGGTACTCGCGTTGAATAATGAGAAATATTTTGTTCATAGTTTTCTGATTGACTTATGTGTTTTCCGTTTGCAGGAATCAGGATTCTGAAACCTGGTTTCCGTTTACTGCATTCACTGTCGAAATAAATATATCGTTCATCGATGGGATTACCTCGTTAAAAGCAATCACATTTACATGGGGAAGCATAGCCGAAAGCAGGTCGTTAGGGCCTTTGGAAGCAGGCAAGCGAAACGTTACCGTATTTATATCATCTTCCGCAACCGAATTCAGAATTTCAAAGCCTGTTTCACTGAACGGGTAAGGTGTTCCGTTCGTGTCGCGGTACTGCACACGGTAGCTGTTTGTAAAATATTTTCTTTTGATTTCTTTCACCGGGCCGTCCAGTATTTTCTCCGATTTGTTGATCAGGGCGATGTTGTCGCACAGTTCTTCGACCGAGGCCATGTTGTGCGTTGAGAAAATAATGGTTGAACCGTTTTTGCGAAGTTCAAGGATTTCGTCGCGCAACAGGTTTACGTTAATGGGATCGAATCCGCTGAACGGCTCATCGAATATGAGCAGCTTAGGCTCATGAACCACCGTGACCACGAACTGAACTTTCTGTTGCATCCCTTTCGAAAGTTCTTCCACTTTTTTATCCCACCAGCCTTGTATTTCGAATTTCTCGAACCATTTTTTTAATCTCTGTTTAGCGTCGTGATGGCTGAGCCCCTTAAGCTGCGCCAGGTACAAGGCCTGTTCGCCGACTTTCATTTTTTTGTACAGACCACGTTCTTCGGGCAGGTAGCCAATCATGGCAATGTGATCGGGATGCAGCTTGCGGCCGTCAAAAATTACTTCTCCTTCATCGGGGCCGGTAATCTGGTTAATGATGCGGATCAGCGTGGTTTTCCCGGCGCCGTTGGGGCCCAGCAAACCGAAAATGCTGCTTTCGGGCACGGCTATGCTTGCCTTGTTCAGGGCTGTGAATTCGCCAAATTTTTTGGTTACTGAATTGACTTGCAGAATCATTGGTTAGTTTGCTATGGTGAGATGTAATAATACCAAAACTGATAATTATCCAGGGTAAAATTACAAATAATGTAATTTATTCAGAGTGTTTAAATATTTTTAATAAAAAAGCAGCCTTTACGGATAAAGACTGCTTGTGTTTATGGATTTTTTGCGTGTTNNTAGTTACTGGAAATATTCGCGCATCCGGTCGAAAAATCCCTTATCGCGCGAATTGGGATTGGGTTTAAAGTTGTCGGCACTCTGCAGCTCTTCGAGCAGTTCTTTTTCCCTGCGGCTCAGGTTTCGGGGAGTCCAAACATTAATGGTTACCAGCAGGTCGCCTTTGCCATACGAATTTATGGATGGTAGCCCTTTGCCTTTTAGCCGGAGCATACGCCCGCCCTGGGTGCCGGGTTCGATTTTAATACGTGCTTTGCCCTCGAGGGTTGGTATGTCGACTGAACTGCCCAGCGCTGCATCAGGGAAACTGATATAGAGGTCGTACAACAGGTTATTGCCTTCGCGGTGCAGGGTTTCGTGCGGTATTTCCTCAATTTGTATAATCAGGTCGCCGGGAACTCCGCCGCGTGCGGCAGCATTTCCTTTCCCGTTTACCGAAAGTTGTATGCCATCCGAAACGCCTGCAGGAATATCGATGCTGATCACATCTTCACCCTTTATGACCCCGTTGCCAGCGCAATGAACGCATTTATGCTGTATAATCTGGCCTTCGCCGCTGCAGGTAGGGCAGGTTGATGAGGTTTGCATCTGGCCCAGGAAAGTATTGGTAACGCGGGTAACCTGTCCGGTGCCGCGGCAGGTCTGGCAGGTGGAATACGCTGAGCCACCTTCGGCACCTGAGCCTTTACAGTGGCTGCAAGAAATATATTTGTTGACTTTTATTTTCTTTTCAACCCCGGTGTTAATTTCCTCGAGTGTTAAACGAACTTTCACCCGCAGGTTGGTACCACGGTTTACCCGGCGGCCACCACGCTGCTGGCTTCCGCCAAAGCTGCCTCCAAAAGCCCCGCCGAAAATATCGCCGAAATGGCTGAAGATATCTTCCATATTCATTCCGCCGCCGCTGAACCCGCCACCTCCGCCGTTGCGCAGGCCATCATGGCCAAACTGGTCGTAACGCTGGCGTTTTTCAGGATCGCTCAACACTTCGTAAGCTTCGGCAGCTTCCTTAAATTTATCTTCGGCTTCCTTGTTATTCGGGTTTTTATCGGGGTGGTACTTGAGCGCCATCTGGCGATATGCTTTTTTGAGTTCAGCATCACCGGCATTGCGCGATACACCTAATATTTCGTAATAATCTCGTTTAGTCACGGTATCTTTTTGTTGTAAAGTTGTTTAAAAAACCGCTAACCACGGCTTTACTTATGTAGTTATCAGCTTCCGGTAATTACCTTCGAAAACCTGATTACCTTATCGTGAAGCAGGTAACCTTTCTGGATTTCATCCACAACCTTGTTTTTCAGTTCTTCCGTTGGCGCAGGAATGCTGGTGATGGCTTCATGGAAATCGGTATTGAAATCCTCACCAATACTTCTGATTTCCTTTAAACCTTTTGAAGTAAAAATTGACTTCATTTTGGCATGAATCAGCTGAACTCCTTCCTTAACGGCTTCTACCTTATCCGTGGCTTCCATTGAGGCCAGGGCCCTGTCGAAATCATCGAGCACAGGCAACAGCTCTTTTATCACTTCCTCCGAAGCAGTGCGGCTCAGGTCAATTTTTTCCTTCAGCGTGCGTTTGCGGAAATTGTCGAATTCAGAATATAGCCGCAGGTATTTGTCGTTCAGTTCGTTTACTTTGAGTTGGTATTCCTCTTCCGTGTAAACTTTAGGGGTGGCAGGTGCTTCTTCCTGTTCGGGCGCAACTGTTGCATTTTGTTCTGCAATATTGTCAGTTACGATTTCGCCTTCGGTTTTCTTTTCGGCTTTCTCGGTATTTTTTTTCTGCTTCATGCGATTAAACATTTTTCAAATTTCTGGTAATCAGTGGTATAAAATAATTTAAGCTTCATCTAATTTTCATGGATGAAGATTTTTTCCGGGAGTACGTCTGTTACATCAAAAAATCTGCCATTCCAAAATCAGGGCCATTTTGGCAGAGTGTGTTACATGGGAAGGAAGCATTCCGGATGGAGAGCCGGCAATGGTTACACCCTTCTTATCTGCGCTCCGATGGCATTAAGCCGGCCATCGATATCCTGGTAGCCGCGGTCAATCTGGTCGATATTGTCGATGATACTGGTTCCTTTTGCCGACAAGGCTGCAATCAGCAGTGCAACGCCGGCCCTGATATCGGGCGACGACATACGGATGCCGCGCAGCTTCTGTTCGCGGTTCAGTCCTATTACCGTGGCTCGGTGAGGGTCACAAAGAATAATCTGTGCACCCATATCAATAAGTTTATCCACAAAAAACAACCTGCTTTCGAACATCTTCTGGTGTACCAGCACACTGCCTTTGGCCTGCACGGCTGTTACAAGCACTACGCTGATCAGGTCCGGGGTAAAACCCGGCCATGGCGCGTCCGAAATGGTCATAATGCCGCCATCCATAAACGATTCTACTTCGTAGTGATCCTGTGCAGGGATGTGAATATTATCACCCTGGTGTTCGATGATGATACCCAGTTTACGGAAAACATCAGGAATGATGCCCAGGGCGGGATAGTTCACATTGCAAATGGTAATATCGCTGCGGGTCATGGCTGCCAGGCCGATAAAGCTGCCAACTTCAATCATATCGGGAAGCAAGGTGTGGGTGGTACCTTTCAGAACATCAACACCTTCCACTTTCAACAGGTTAGAGCCTATGCCTTCAATTTTTGCACCCATGCGTACCAGCATTTCGCTGAGTTGTACCAGGTAAGGTTCGCAGGCGGCGTTAAAAATAGTGGTTTTGCCTTCGGCAAGTGCAGCGGCCATTAGTATGTTTGCCGTGCCGGTTACGGATGCCTCATCGAGGAGCATATAAGTTCCTTTCAGTTTCTGGGCCGTAACGCGGGTAAATCCTTTTTTCGAATCGAAATCGAAGGTGGCGCCAAGTTTTTGCAGCCCGATAAAATGAGTATCCAGCCTTCGGCGCCCGATTTTATCGCCTCCGGGTTTCGGGATGCTGCCTTTGCCAAAGCGCGCCAGCATGGGGCCAAGTATCATCACTGATCCACGGAGACTCGAAGCCTGTTTGCGGAATTCTTCGGTTTCCATATAACCGATATCAACACTTTCGGCTTTAAAGGTGTAACTGCCGGGTCCGTTTTTGGTTACCTGCACCCCCATGGCGCCCAGTAGTTCGATGAGTTTATTAACATCGAGTATATCTGGAATGTTGTTAACAGTAACTGCTTCGGGTGTGAGCAGCACAGCGCAAAGTATCTGTAATGCTTCATTTTTTGCACCTTGCGGGGTAATGCTGCCGTTCAGCTGAAGGCCGCCTTGTATTTCGAACGAACTCATGGTATCGGGTTAATATCTTTGCCGAAATTAAAAAAAATGCGTTAGCCACAACCTCTCCCCGGAAAAGAATTATTTCCTTTTTATCAGCAATAAAAATGATGAAGTAAAAGACCGGGCAGCCTTAGGTGAAGTATGCTAAAACAAAGGATTGCTTTAATAAATCTTACGATTTGCCGTATTTTTTCTGGCGACCGTTGTTGTTGTTGTCGTTTTTCTTACCCGAGAATTTGCGGCGTTTAAAAGGCTGTTTTTGTTTGTCGGGAAGTTGTTTATTCGCCTTCAGGATATCGGTTGTGGAATGCAGGCGATCGTCATCGCGGAGCTTCAGTTTTGTTCCCGACAGCAGGCTCAGGTGTTCGTGAATCAATTCATCGTTTACCGAGTCGCGGTTCCAGTTCAGGTACATTTTCTTCAGGTTGTTGGCCAGGGTTTTAACCAACTCATCCTTCTCTTCCCCGTCAGGGTATTGAACGGCTTTTTCGATCATGCGCTGCATGTATTTCCCATAGGGCCTCAGTTTGATGTTTTCCTGGGTATATGGAACCCGGGCTGGCCTGGGTGCTTCCTCGGGGCGTGGTGGCACCGGGTATGGTGAATCAATGTCGAGGGTGAAATTCGACATCAAGTGTACATGGTCGTAAAGTTTATGTTTGATATCCACCTGGTCGCGCATGTCGGGATTCATGATTGCCAGAATATTGACAAGTGTGGCGGTGAGCTTGTTTCGCTGTTCGCGGTCGGGAAGAGATGCAATATAAAGAATCATGTTCTGAATATTTCTTCCGTATTCGGAAATCTTCATTTCGCCGCGTGTGGTATTGTATTCCATACTGTGAATGGTTTGCTAAAATAATGATTACAGGCCCATATGTTTAAATGCACTTAAAATGAGGCTGTTGAAATCGGTGTTGTTGTTGCCTGGCCTTAATGCCGGCTTGCAGAAAATATTTATGAGGTATAAAAAAATCCGGGGAGAATCTTCCTGAAACTGGGGCAAAGGTAATATTATTTTTAATTTATTTTTCAGTATTTTAAGCTCTTTTTTGTAGTTGTTTCGTTTTTGGGCTAATTATAAAAATTCAATAATGCGGTCTTGAATTTTACGAAGTGCGATTTCGGCCGGTTGTTATTATCAATGGTATCCGGATATAATCATGTTATGCCACCAATGTTCAGCGCTGCCCGGTTATGGCCTTGAATAAAAAATGCCATCTTTGCACTGATAAAAACAGTAAATTTTGCTCAACCGCCGGATCTTACGCCTTGCCATTCCAAATATTGTAACCAATATTACCATTCCTTTGCTGGCTATGGTCGATCTTGGCCTTATGGGGCACCTGGGCTCGGCGAAATATGTTGGCGCTGTGGCTCTGGGCGGAATGATATTCAGTTTTATTTTCTGGGCATTCGGGTTTTTACGCATGGGTACCAGTGGTTTCACGGCCCAGGCTTACGGACAGCGAAATTTCGCCGAAGCGGGGAATATCCTGGTTCGTTCGGTTGCAACCGCATTGGGTGGTGGCCTGTTCCTGATCCTGGTTCAATGGCCACTAAGCTGGGCGGCATTTAGCCTGGTACACGGAAGTGCTGACGTTGAATTCCTGGCAAAACAATATTTTAATATCCGTATTTATGCCGCACCTGCCACGCTGTTTATTTACGCCCTTATTGGCTGGTTTATCGGAATGCAGAATGCCAGGTTACCGATGATACTTTCTATCAGTGTTAACTTGCTCAATGTATTGTTAAGTCTTGTTTTTATAAAAGTTCTTGGCCTGGGCAGCAATGGTGTGGCCTGGGCCAATGTTATCAGCCAGTATGGCGGGTTACTGCTGGGCATGTTTCTGCTTTCGTTCTATTGGCCGAAATTAGGTAAACATATCAATTTTGCCGAAGCGCTCAACGGCAAAGCTATCATCCGGTTTTTTCATGTAAACAAAGATATTTTTATCCGCACCCTTTGTCTCATATTTACCCTTTCGTTTTTTACCACCCAGTCGGCAAATACCAGTGATGCCATTCT
>DGQJ01000291.1 GCA_002389705.1 Bacteroidales bacterium UBA4417 | reverse complement strand
GGCACCCTGTGTCAAATGCCCGCCGCCCCCGTTGCCGCGGTAAGAGTTCATGGCAACTGTGTACATCTTCTTCAAATCGAAGGG
The DNA here is from genome assembly GCA_002389705.1 of Bacteroidales bacterium UBA4417. Classification (GTDB taxonomy): domain Bacteria; phylum Bacteroidota; class Bacteroidia; order Bacteroidales; family UBA4417; genus UBA4417. The sequence continues at coordinate 6,971 of DGQJ01000291.1, read as the reverse complement.
TTTGCCATCGGCCATGGAGGTGATTGAAATTCGTTCGCCGGCAGGTTTGCTCACATCAACAGTGTAGTTAATACCGGCTGCCGATGAAAAGTTGTAATATGCCGTAGCCAGCTGAGGCGTGCCGCGGGAGTATAGGAGTTCGCCGTTTGCATCAGTATTAAATTTGAGCAGGTTATCATCTGCATTTTTCATCTGGTTAAACCAGTTACCATACGAAAACTCGAGGTAATCTTTAACCTCCTGTCCGCTCATTTTGAGGGTATAAAGCAGGTTTTCGAACTTATACAACTTAAACATATCGCGAACATATACCTGGCCTTTTTTTATTTCGGCATTAAAGGAAAGCGGCTCGGCAAAAGCAATATCTGCTTTGGTAAGGTCGAACTGTATGCGCTGCACCAGGTCAACAAATGGCGAATCGCCAAACAGCGACTCGCGGGTGCTGATAGTTTCAGTAAACTCGCCTATTGGTTTGGCCACATATGTTTTAATTTTTTTAATAACCGGCTCAAATTCAGCCATGAAATCTGCATCCGGGCTAAATTTCTCAATCTGTATAACCTCTCCGCTGATTTCCTTTTTCCATTGCCCCGTAGTGGTGTTTTTGTTCAGTACAAGGGTTGCTTCGGTGGCAGTGCGCGCGGCGTTCAATGTTCCCAGGATCAAAACATTGTTAGCGGCAGGATCTTTCACGGTATAATTCCAGCCATGATGATCGTGACCCACAAATATTACATCGAAACCGGGTACCTTTTCGGCTACCAGTTGCGCAGCATTCTCGTTGCGGGGCATATCTGCGGTTTGTCCTTCGTAATTGGCTTCAACCCCGGCATGAAAAAGCCCTACCAGCACATCGGGATGTTCTTTTTCCTGGATAATTTTTACCCATTTTGCTGCCGTAACAACCATGTCCTGGAAATCGATGCCGTTCCATATTTTTTCGGGCAGCCACATCGGTATTCCAGGCGTAATAAGCCCCAGCACTGCAATTTTTACCCCGTTGCGGTTCAGGATGGTGTAAGGTTTAAAATATGGCTCACCGGTTTTGGTGTCCACCGCATTGGCAGCCATCCAGGGGAAATTGAATTCTTTTTTTAGCCTGTCGTATACCGGGTGCCCGGGTTCAATATCGTGGTTGCCGATTGTAGCAGCATCGTATTTCATATAATTCATTACCTGGGCGCAAATGTGGGTTGATTTTGTATCCTCGAAATTGTAATAGTAAACCAGTGGCTGTCCCTGCAGGATATCTCCATTGTCGAGCAGAACGACTGACTGGCTTTTGTCGGCTCTGAGCGCTTTAACATAGGTATGCACCTGGGCCAGCGAAGTGTTGGCAGGTTTATCGTTAATAAAATCCCATGGGAAAAGTGATCCATGTATATCGCTGGTTTCCACCAGTTTTAACCGGACAGTTTGTGCATGCGTCGAAACAAACCCGCTGAAAAAGAGCAGTACTGCCAGCAGGTAAATATGTATGGTTGGGATGTGTCTTTTCATGATGTTGTTTTTCTGAAAGCTGTATTTAGCTGGTAAAAGTAATTAAAATGAGTTTCGATTTTCGGTCGCCAGGCCTGGTTAACCATAAAATAACATAAAATGCCATCTCAAATCTGATTAAAGTTTTATTAAATAATTATGTTGCCTTATCTAATTTATTTAAGTATTCAAGGTATACTGGCGTGACGTATTTATTCATTTTATCAGTACTTTACATTTTTACCGACTATAAAAGTGCATGAGTTAAATCCCCGGATTTTTGTATCGAATTATGGATTTTACAAAATGCATTTTTATTGTTTTTTGCAAACTTACTTATTAGTAAGTATATTTGCCGCCGTTTTGAAGAGTGAAGTGTGAAAAGTGCCCTTCGCCATCAGNNGTGAAACCTGTTGCTTCGTCGTACCTCCTCGCAATGACCGTGAAACCTGAAGCAAGGAACTTGAAACCAGAAATCAGAAACCAGAAATTAAAAACCATGTCCATTACCCGCGAGAAAATTATTGAACTGGGCGAGAACCTGATCCGCACCAAAGGGTATAATGCATTTAGCTACCAGGATATTTCGTCGGAACTGGGGATTAAAAATGCCGCGATACATTACTATTTCCCCTCGAAGGAAAACCTGGGGACCAGTATTGTGAAGACTAACATTCAGCGTTTCGAAGAAATGACGGGTAATATGCAAAGCCGGGGTTTTGATGAATGGCACCAGCTGGAAACATTTATAAAAATTTACACCAAGAGCCACCGGGAACAAAAACGTTGCATTGTCGGATCCCTGGGTCCCGACATAAACTCTTTGAGCACGCAAACAGTGGCTGAACTCAAACGTATGTCGGAAATTATCCTGAAATGGCTTACTGACACCCTGGCTTCGGGCCGGCAGAAAGGCTTGTTTGCATTTAGCGAAGAACCCGAAATTAAAGCATTACTCATGCTCTCGAGCCTGGTTGCAAGTTTGCAGCTGGCCCGGCTCATCGACAATATTGAGTATAAAAGTTTCTGCAATGCCATTCTTGCCGATTTGTCGCCGGCAGGAAAGTAATATAATGAAAAGAAATACAGCCGTTGATATTGCAGGCAGAAATGAAAACCATGTTTTCGAACAGTACGGCAAAAAAATGGAAAACACACATTTAACAAAAATCAGAATCAGAAAGAATTAAAAATCAGATTATGAAGCGAGCAGTAATTACAGGAATAGGAGCAGTAACTCCTGTTGGCAACAATATAAATGAATTTTGGGATGCACTGCTTGCAGGTAAAAGCGGGGCTGCCGGAATTACCCATTTCGACCCCGTTAACCACAAAACCAGGTTTGCCTGCGAAGTAAAAGGTTTCGATCCGCTGCAATACATGGAAAAACAGGATGTGCGCAAAATGGACTTGTATACCCAGTTTGCACTGGCTGCAGCCGATGAATGTATCAAAGACTCGGGAATTAACTTCGATGCCTGCGACCGCAGCAGGGTAGGTGTTATTATTGCCACCGGTATCGGTGGGATGCTTACTTTTGAAGAAGAAGTACTGAACTTTGGCGCAAACGGGCGGATTCCGCGTTTCAGCCCGTTTTTTGTCACCAAAATGATCCCCAATATTTCGGCCGGACAAATATCAATCCGGTATGGACTGCATGGAATCAGCTACAGCATTGCATCGGCTTGCGCTTCATCAAACAACGCCTTAGCCAATGCCATGGACCTCATTCGGCTGGGCCGGGCTGACGTTATTATTACCGGTGGTTCCGAATCGCCTATATCCGAAGCATCGGTGGGTGGATTTAATTCCATCAAAGCTTTATCGACCCTGAACGAAACACCCGAAACAGCCTCACGCCCGTTCGACAAAAGCAGGGATGGCTTTGTGATAGGCGAAGGTTCAGGAATACTGATGATTGAGGAAATGGAACATGCTTTAAAACGTGGTGCCAAAATATATTGCGAACTGGCCGGTTATGGTGCTGCCTCTGATGCATATAACGTGGTAGCTACCCATCCCGAAGGATTGGGCGCCGTGCTTGCCATGGAAAGTGGTATGGCCGATGCAGGTGTTTCGCCCGATGAAGTAAACTATATCAATGCCCATGCTACCTCAACCTCTATTGGCGATATCAGCGAGTGCAAAGCCATCGAAAAAGTTTTCGGGGGACATAATCTCGGTAAAATAAGTATCAGCGCCACCAAATCGTCAACCGGTCATATGCTTGGTGCGGCCGGGGCAATTGAGGCTATTGCCTGTATAAAGTCAATCGAAACCGGACTGGTACATCCCACCATTAACCTCAATGAAGTTGATCCCGAACTGAACCCGGATTTTGATTTTACACCCCTGAAAGCGCGGCAACGCGAAGTTAATGTGGTGCTTAACAATACCTTCGGCTTTGGTGGCCATGCGGTTACTACTGTTTTCAAGAAATTAAAAGTATAAGGGCGGTAAAAATTACCGCTTCCTCATTATTTGTTTACACCTTTTATTTTCTCTACTTTTGCAGCGTTGGTGGATTTTTCCTTCGCAGGAAAAACCTTAATATGGGAATCCGGTGCAATACCGGAGCTGTACCCGCAGCTGTAAGTCCTGAATGTTGTTTTTTTTGAAACCCTCATGCCACTGCCCCGATACGCGGGGTGGGAAGGCCTCGAAAAAAACCGGACAAGCCAGAAGACCTGCCAGCAATGTAATGGTAATTCAAACTTCGGGAAAAAGTTTTTTGAATTCGTAAAAAAGTTCAAGGGTTTCCCCGTTTATTTTATCAGCGAATGCTTTTGCATAATGGAGTTGCTGCTATTATAGCGCACCCTGACTTATGAGTGCTCTTAACTTCCTGCACGCGCGGGGATTGAGCGTTTACAGTTGCAACAAACCTTCACGATAATTTTGATGGGAACTTAAAAGGTAGTTATGCGCAATTTATCAAGGATTCTCATTGTTTTTGTTTTTGTTGGTTTGCAAACCAGTTTGCTGGGTGCAGGCATACAGCGAATTGTTTCGCTGGCGCCATCGCTAACCATGAATATTTATTACCTTGGAGTGCAATCGAAACTGGTAGGATGCACCAGCTATTGCGATATTGCCAAAAACGACCATAAGCAAATTGTAGCTAACGCGGTGAAGGTTAACCTCGAAAAAGTGGTGAGCCTGAAACCCGACCTGGTGGTTACTACTGAGCTCACCGATCCTGAAACCATTAACTCGCTTCGTAAATTCGGACTCAAAGTCGAGGTTTTTAAAGGTGTTAAATCATTTGACGACATCTGTGTGCAGTTTATGCGCTTAGGCAAACTTGTGGGCAAGGAACAAAAAGCAACCGAGATGATCAATACCTCGAAACAGCAGGTAGAAAGCCTCAAAAAGAAGGTTCATGCAAAGGGATCAAGGGTGTTTTTCCAGATCGGGTCCGACCCGCTGTTCACCGTGCTGACGAATACCTATATGAATGATTTCATCCTGTTTGCAGGCGCAACCAATATATTTGCAGAGCTAAGCAGGGGCACCGTTACCCGCGAAGCCGTGCTGGCACGCGACCCGGATATTATCATTGTAGTTTCGATGGGTATTGCCGGGCAGGAAGAAAAGAAAACCTGGGAATCATACAAACAATTGAAAGCGGTAAAGAAAAAGCAGGTTTTTGTGATCGATTCTGAACTTGCATGTACACCTACACCGGTTTCGTTTGTTAAAACTTTCGAAACCCTGGTAAAACTCATCGACAAATTGTAAAGCTTTATCAGCGTAGCCATATGATATATTCAGAAACATACCGCCTGACGGGCACAGCACACAGTTTATGAGAAACAAATACCTGGGCTGGGCGCTGTTGATTGCAGTATTGTTGTTTTCCATTCTGGGTGCAGCGCTGCTTTCCCTGTCGATGGGCGAAGTTGATATTAAACTGAAAGATATTGTTTCTATCCTGCGCTCGGGATCGGGCATGGAACACACTATACTTACGCAGATCAGATTACCGCGCATACTGCTGGCTTTTTCGGCCGGAGGCGCTTTGAGCCTTACCGGAACCATATTGCAGGGCGTGTACCGTAACCCGCTGGTTGAACCTTATACCCTGGGTATATCGGGTGGGGCCGTTTTTGGAGTTACTTTAACCATTGTGTTGGGGCTACACCTGTCGCTGGGTACATTTATGCTGCCGCTTTCGGGTTTCCTGGGCGCTATGATTACCATTTTCGTGGTGTACTTTTTGAGTCTTAAAAACCGTGAGCTCAATGTAAACCGTATGTTGCTGATTGGTGTAATGATCAGTTTTGTAGCTTCATCGGCCATGATGTTTCTTACCTCGGTTACCTCTACTGAGAATATGCGCAATATCATCTTCTGGACTATGGGATCATTGGATGAACCCGATAGCAGCCTGATCCATATCATGTTGTTTACTTCTGTGGCCGGGTTGCTGATTTCTATCATTTATGCCCAGCCATTAAATGCACTCAGGCTTGGTGAAGCGAAGGCTAAACACCTGGGTGTTAATGCCCCGGTAATTATTAAAATACTGTTTTTTGTTTCCTCCATGCTTACCGGCATCTGCGTTTCAGTTGTGGGCGTTATCGGTTTTGTGGGACTTATTATTCCGCATCTCACACGGTTAATCATCGGCAACGATTTTCGCATCACACTTATCGGATCATTCCTGGGCGGGAGTTTGTTTTTAATACTCTGCGACATCCTGGCCCGCACAGCAATAGCACCCAACGAATTACCCATCGGTGTGATCACCGGTATGGCCGGGGGACTTGTATTTATTTTAGTACTTAGCAGGGCCCGGATAAAATCAAAAATGTCGTAACATGCAGGAATATTTATCGCTTAAAAACGTATCGTGCGGCTACGGGAAGCATTTCAGCCTGCAGGATATCAGCTTTTCGGTAAAACAGGGAAGCTTTGCCGGCATTATCGGCCCAAACGGATCGGGTAAAACAACTTTATTCAGGGGCATCACAGGCGAACTACCCGTTTTGACCGGATCCGTGCACATCAATAATCGCAACCTGTGCGGTATGCCTTTAAAAGAGAAAGCCTGCCTGGTGGCCGTGGTTACCCAGTTTGTTGATATTATGGACATCACGGTGATGGAATATGTGCTCATGGGGCGTTTGCCGTACAGGCAGCAATTCCAGTTTTTCGAAACCCACGAAGATATTGCCCTGGCCGAAAAGTACATGATACTTACCGATATTTATAAATACAAGGATAAACTGATGTCGCACCTGAGTGGTGGCGAACAACAGCTGGCCGGCATTGCGCGTGCGTTAACCCAGCAGCCGGACATATTGTTGCTTGATGAACCTACGGCTTTCCTCGATATCACGCACCAGATACAGGTACTGAACCTGATTCAGAAACTGAATGCGGAACTCAACCTCACTGTGCTTATGATTATCCACGACCTGAACCTGGCCGGCGAATACTGTGATTACCTGATACTGATGAACGAAGGGAAACTGCACTATAAAGGA
>DGQJ01000325.1:3333-4779 GCA_002389705.1 Bacteroidales bacterium UBA4417 | reverse complement strand
TGCCATCTTTTCGGCCGGGGCATCGGTTTCAAAAGAATTTGCGCCTCAGTTTGCCGCAGCCGGCACTTTTGTGATCGACAACAGCTCGGCTTGGCGCATGAACGAGGATATTCCGCTGGTGGTGCCCGAAATAAACGCATCGTTGCTGAACCGGAATACCAAAATTATTGCAAATCCCAATTGCAGTACCATTCAGATGGTACTTGCACTTTCGCAACTGCATAAACATTTTAAAATCAAAAGGCTGGTGGTTTCCACCTATCAATCGGTATCGGGTACCGGCCAAAAAGCCATGGAGCAGCTGCGCAGCGAACGCGCCGGCAACCGCACCAGCATGGTTTACCCGCATCCCATCGATATGAACCTGTTCCCGCATGGGGGTACTTTCGAAAGCAACGGGTACACCACCGAAGAAACAAAGCTGCTGAACGAAACCCGCAAAATATTGGGCGATAACTCCATAAGGGTTACCTCAACCGTAGTGCGCGTTCCGGTAACCGGCGGGCATTCGGAAGCCGTAAATATTGAATTTGAAAAGGATTACGATCTTGAGATGATCTATAAAATACTGGCATCAACCAAAGGCGTTGTGGTACAGGATGATCCTGAAAAATCCATTTATCCTATGCCCAAATATGCCGAAGGACGCGACGAGGTATTCGTGGGCCGTATCCGCCGCGACGAATCGCAGCCCAACAGCCTCAACCTGTGGATTGTTGCCGACAACCTGCGCAAAGGTGCCGCTACCAACGCGGTGCAGATAGCTGCATACCTGATACAACAGGAACTGGTTGGATAATTTATTTTGAGTTGCGGGTGCCCCTGGCACCCGCAACTCAAATACCTTTCATCCTTCCCGTTTCGAAAAAAGCTTTGCCCGCAATACCGCTTAACTTACCCACTCCTGCCCATGCGTGTATACCGCCAGGTTTCTGATTTTAATTCGCATTGTCATCCCGTGGCAACGGTTGGCGTGTTTGATGGTGTTCACCTGGGTCATATGGAAATTATCCGCAGGCTTTCGGCCATTGCCGTCGAAAAAAACTGCGAATCGGTAGTAATTACCTTTGAACCGCATCCACGACTGGTACTCCCGCATCATGCCGAAGTAAAACTGCTGCAAACCCTCAGCGAAAAACTGGAACGTTTTGAACTGGCCGGAGTTAACGCGGTGCTGGTAATCCCTTTCGACCGCGAGTTTGCAAAACTTACACCCCACGATTTTATTAAAAACGTGCTTGTCGAAAGCCTTCATGTAAGCCATGTTATTACAGGGTATGATCATTTTTTCGGTCAAAACCGGCAAGGCGATTATGGCATGCTGCTGCAGATGGGTAAGCAATACAACTTTACGGTTGACGAACTGCCCATGGTAACTGCGGGCAGCAATTCGGTCAGTTCGTCGTCGGTAAGGCGCGCACTGCTCGATGGCGATGTAAGCCTGGC
>DGQJ01000325.1:1730-3112 GCA_002389705.1 Bacteroidales bacterium UBA4417 | reverse complement strand
TGGCCGGATGTTAGGGCGTGTTTAATACCAATATTTGAATTTTCTGAGGGGAGACATGGAGAGGGGAGACATGGAGAGGGGCGAAGGGCGAAACGGCGGAGGGAGACATCGGGAGGGGAGATAGGAGAGGAGCGAAAATGACAACTCACAATGACAGCGGAGGCTGAGGGACGATAAACAGAATACCAATCAAAACCTGGACTTCCGTTCCGTATACTCAAATCTTCCATCCAAACAGTTAAGATTTGCGAATTGGACAACTTCGGTCTCCGGTCTTTTTCTCCCGGAACTTTTAAACGAAAACCCAGGTCAAGTCAGACAAATTTTCAAATAAACAAAACAGAAGCCGTTCTTTTCTCCAGGCACTATGCACCATGCACTAAGCACTAAGCACCCTTAAAGCCCGCCAGTCCTACCTACATAACCTAAGCTACCTGGTTGATTCTTTTTTGTTCGATTCGTTGTAGGCAAGCAGGCATTCGTGAATGGCCAGATACAAATCGTATTCCGACGAGCGGATAATAAAATCGATGGAGAGATTGCAGTACATCATAAAATCCTGTATTTCCTTGTCGGAAGTAAAGTGGGTGACCTGTTTCACCACTTCCGCGTTATACCTTCGGGCTGCAACATCGCGTTTCTGGTCATCTTTTACAAGCTCCCCGAATTTACGCTGGCTTTTGGCAGTCTTCGAAAAAGCTTCGTACAGGGCGGTTATGGGTCCGGGAATGGTATAGGTGAGGCCCGGGTTAGCCATCCCGGCGATGGTTGCAGGCGGCGTACCTCCGGGTAATGTTGACGAATAGAAACGTTTATCGTTCAGTTTCAGATCAGGAACTTTAGGTGTTTGATCTTCCATGGAGAGGATAGCCTGTTTAAAGGCAGCTACATCGGCAGGCCATGGGTAAATATAAGCCCCGGTAATCAGTATGGTATCACTTTCCATTACTATGTGCAGCGGCAAAACCGGCGATGGCCTGGTTGATGGAATCCGGTAGGTTAGGGGATTGTAACCAATGCCTGTAAACCTGAGGCTGTCGCCCGGCCGGGCTTCAATACGAAACTGACCTTCACGGTTGCTGTTGGCTCCGCTTTTGGCCGTAAGATTTACAACATGAACGTTTTCAATATACCTGCCCTCAGGATTGGTAATAAATCCCTCAACAGATATCTCTTTAACAACCGAATGGTCCTGAGCATATAAAACGGGGACAAACAACCAGGAAATAAGGATCAGGACAAGCGCCTTTTGCATACGAAGCGAAATAAGCTGCAAAAATAGCTGTTAACCAGGCTACGAAAAAGTTAATACTTGTTAATGCCTACCATGAAGGGATGCTCCTTTACTTCGACCTGTTCACGATAATCCCGATCTCGTCAAT
>DGQJ01000325.1:409-1595 GCA_002389705.1 Bacteroidales bacterium UBA4417 | reverse complement strand
AGGTTTTTGCTGGTTTTTTCGATCGGAATTTCAAAATACTTCTGATCAAAGCGATCCCAGGTGGCATTTTTCATTTTTATGTATACTTCTGCCAGCGGGCCATGCTCACAGGATTGATGCATAAAGGCAAACGCTGCAATAACAAGCAAACTTAACAGAAATCTGAAACTCTTAATCACTAAAGAAAATTGGTTTTAATGGAACAATCTGTTAACGAATCAATACGCTTTGAGTCGGTTCAAAATTAGCATTTTTATCTTTCAGAGGGGCGATGGGCGAAGAGGCGGTGGGCGAAGGGGTGAAGTGGGGAAAGGCGATGTTACTTGTTTTCGTGTCTATCCTCTTCCGTCTTCGGTCTCCGGTCATCCTACTTCGGTCTCCGGTCTTCCGACTTCCGTCTTCTAACTTTCACTTAGCTTGCCCTTTATCTTTCTTCACTATCGTTTACGCTACTCAATCACCCCGCTCCCATAGCAGATCTTAGCATCCACATCGTACACCACCCCGAATTGCCCGGCTGCTACCCCCGAAACCGGAACCGATGATTGAATAACAAAACTGTCGCCTTCTTTTTTCAGTATTCCCCTGGTAAAATCGGGCGTATGGCGGATTTTAAAGGTAACCTCGTGTTCAACGGCATCCTGTGCCCAGGGATCACCACTGATAAAATGAAAATCTTCGAGGCGGATAATATCCTGGTACTGCGACACCGGGTCGTAGCCATTGGAAACAAAAATGGTGTTCTCCACCGAATCCTTTTTGACCACAAACCATGGACCTCCGCCCAGGTTAAGCCCTTTGCGCTGCCCAATGGTGTGAAACCAATATCCCTTGTGTTTCCCAAGGATTTTGCCGGTTTCCAGCTCCACGATGTTGCCCTCTTTTTCACCAATATATTTACGGAGGAAATCAACATAATTTACCTTGCCCAGGAAACAGATACCCTGGCTATCGCGGCGATGGGCGCTGGGCATATTTTGTTTATGCGCAATGGCCCTCACTTCGCTTTTCATAAAATTACCTACCGGGAACAGCAGTTTGCTTACCTGCTCGTAGGTAATTTGAGCCAGGAAATCCGTCTGGTCCTTTACCGGGTCTTTGGCAGTGGCAAGCCAGGTTTTGCCATCCTGAACCACCGTATTGGCATAATGACCCGTGGCAATTTTATCAAAATCCTTGCCCCAGT
>DGQJ01000325.1:0-268 GCA_002389705.1 Bacteroidales bacterium UBA4417 | reverse complement strand
AGCAGGTGCAACATCACCGAACTATCAACGCCCCCGGAAACAAGTGCTGCTATTTTCAATGTTTTATAATGATTTAGGCTGCAAAAATACTACTTTTTAATGACCCTGACCCAAATAGAATGATCCCTGCTTGCGTTAACATTGCATTTTTGCCTGAAGATTCGTAATTTTATTGTGCGTTATTATTCAGTAACTTGTGAGAAATAAAAGCAGGTATGTAACATCCAGGTGGGTTGCCATTCTTTTGGTTTTTTCTACCTGTAATGTT
>DGQJ01000002.1:305-2939 GCA_002389705.1 Bacteroidales bacterium UBA4417 | reverse complement strand
ATCATTACTTCAACCCCTGCCGGGGTTGGGAGGTTTTTTTTATTATTTATAACCATGCATGCGATGCATGGTTATAAACATTCAATCCCTTCGGGATTTCACAGATGTACCATTAACAAAAAGGTGCCAGGCATTACCCGAAAATTTGTATCTTTCAGGATAATCCAAATTAATATAATATTCCAATATGAGCACATTCACTCAAATTCTCTACCAGATAGTGTTCAGCACCAAATACCGTGAACACACACTTACAAAACCCGGCAGGGAAGAACTTTACAGGTACATTTCAGGTGTCCTGAAAAATAAGAACTGTCATTTATACCAGATAGGAGGAGTGGCCGATCATTTACATATTGTAACGCATCTTCATCCGTCAGTGGCTCTGGCGTCATTGGTAAAAGATGTAAAGCTATCGAGTTCGGAACATATTAAAAATCAAAATTTATTCCCGCTTTTTAATGGCTGGCAAGTTGGTTATGCAGCATTTACGTATTCCTTCGAAGCAAAACATACCCTTATTTGCTACGTGCAAAATCAGGAAGTTCATCACAAAGAACAATCATTTAAAGAGGAACTGATGAAGTATCTTGAAGAATTTCAAATAGAATATGATGAGAAATATTTGCTCTGAAATATCAGGATATTAATCAAACAAAAGAATAAACTGCGGCAGAAAAATCAGCTAATTCCGCTACACGGGATATTGCGAATTTCATGGTCAGTATTTATTTGCTGAGCTATGAGCGCTAATTATATAAGTAGATCCTGACTTTTTCAATTAAAAATAAAGCCTACATATTCCGCCTGTATTTTCCCCCTACCTCGAACAATGCCTGGGTAATCTGCCCCAGCGAGCAATATTTGGAAGCATCCATCAGGCTTTGGAACAGGTTGCGACCACTTAAGGCTGCTGATTGTAACTGTTTTATCTCGTTTTCGGCTTCAAGTCTCCAGGTTTTATGAAGTTGTTCAAGCATATTGATCTGGTATTCCTGCTCGGTAGTGCTGGCCCTGATTACCTGTTTGGGCACTATGGTTGGCGAGCCCTTGCCTGAAAGAAATGTGTTTACACCCATAATGGGGAGTTCGCCGGTATGTTTCAGGTGCTCATAGTACAGCGATTCTTCCTGTATTTTACTGCGCTGGTACATGGTTTCCATGGCTCCCAGTACCCCGCCGCGCTCGTTAATACGCTCGAATTCGGACAACACGGCTTCTTCCACCAGTTCGGTAAGTTCTTCGATGATAAATGAGCCCTGCAGCGGGTTCTGGTTTTTGGCAAGTCCCAGCTCGTTGTTTATGATCATTTGTATGGCCATGGCCCTTCGCACCGACTCTTCGGTTGGGGTGGTGATGGCTTCGTCGTAGGCATTGGTGTGCAGCGAGTTGCAATTATCGTAAATGGCGTACAAAGCCTGCAGGGTTGTGCGTATATCGTTAAAATCAATTTCCTGCGCATGCAGCGACCGCCCCGAGGTTTGGATGTGGTATTTGAGCATTTGAGAGCGCGAACCAGCTTTATAAAGTCCTTTCATAGCTTTGGCCCAGATGAGCCTTGCCACGCGGCCCATAACCGAGTATTCGGGATCGATACCATTGGAAAAGAAAAAGGAGAGGTTTGGCGCAAACTTATCGATATTCATTCCGCGCGAAGCATAATATTCAACGTATGTAAACCCGTTGGCCAGGGTGAATGCAAGCTGTGTTATAGGGTTGGCGCCAGCCTCGGCAATATGGTAGCCCGAAATGGAAACGGAGTAAAAATTACGTACTTTGTTTTCGATAAAATACTGCTGTACGTCGCCCATAAGCCGCAAGGCGAAGTCGGTGCTGAAAATGCATGTATTCTGTGCCTGGTCTTCTTTCAGGATATCAGCCTGAACAGTACCCCTCACCGTTGAAATGGTTTCGGATTTTATTTGCTCATACACTTCGGCCGGTAACACCTGGTCGCCGGTAATGCCGAGCAGCATCAACCCCAGGCCGCTGTTGCCTTCGGGAAGCATACCCTGGTAAGCGGGCCGAACGGTTCCACGCTCGTGGTATATGGCGTTGATTTTCTTTTCGGTTTCGTCCTGCAGCCCGTGTTGGCGGATATACAACTCGCATTGCTGGTCGATGGCTGTATTCATAAAGAAACCAAGCATGGCCGGTGCCGGGCCATTAATGGTCATGGATACCGAGGTTGAAGGATCGCAGAGGTTAAAGCCTGAATATAGTTTTTTGGCATCGTCGAGGCATGCAACCGATACGCCTGCATTCCCTATTTTGCCATAAATATCGGGCCTTCGTCCCGGGTCGGCGCCATACAGGGTAACCGAATCGAAGGCTGTTGAAAGCCTTTTGGCAGCTATACCCATCGAAACATAATGAAACCTTTTGTTGGTTCGTTCGGGGCCTCCTTCGCCGGCAAACATACGGGTAGGATCTTCGTTTTCACGTTTAAAAGGATATAAGCCTGCCGCATACGGAAATTCGCCTGGTACATTTTCGGTGAGGTTCCAGTACAGGATATCGCCCCAGTCCTTGTAGCGGGGCATTGCTATTTTAGGGATTTTCAGATGCGAGAGAGATTGGGTAAAAGTCTGCACTTTTACTTCTTTGCCACGCACCAGGTAGCTGAAAGTATCC
>DGQJ01000002.1:0-138 GCA_002389705.1 Bacteroidales bacterium UBA4417 | reverse complement strand
CCCGGGTTTTGGCCGGCCTCAACCGCTGCCGGCATGCGGGAGTTAAAGCCGGTATTCGCTTTTTTATTGATGATGCTGATGAGTTCGCGGTAAAGCAGGTTAACCCCCTGGTCGTTGAACTGCGAAGCCATGGTGGCG
>DGQJ01000138.1:11043-11952 GCA_002389705.1 Bacteroidales bacterium UBA4417 | reverse complement strand
TATATTTCTTCGTTCGACATCTGCAAATGAAACAGCTTTACCAGGCTGAACGGGCGGTTCGAACTTAGCGTTTACATATTCACGTTTACTGAGTTCCGACTGAATACGACTATCCATTTTCAGGAAATAATAGTTTTTATCCTTTTCGCCGATGGCCTTCACAAAACAGAGGTTCAATCCGATGCTATCTGAAAACAAGGGATGGTAAGGATAAACCTCGCTCCAGGGCAAAGCCAGTTCGAAGTAACTTTTCCCTTTCTGCGACCGGCAAACAAACTGGGTGGAGGCCGAAAGCTGCTTGCCCGAAAGATCAACATTATAATACCAGACTCCTTTTCGGGCAGGGATATTTTTAGTTTCGTTGGCAGGTGAAAACCGAAGCACATAAAATTCGGCAGTCGCTTTACCTGATTCAGGCCAGGCAATTACCATGTGAAATCCATCGCCGTTCTGGTAGGCACGGTCGCGGTAAACAATGGTATCACTCTCGGTTTCGATAAGCAGGTAGAGGCTGTTCAGCGTGTAAGCCATCTTATACCTGCTGGTGATATCCGGGTTCGAATCGTTTGATTTTTCGAAATACGGAAACTTCTGCCACACCAAGAGGCTAAAATTTTCATCAGGTAAACCATCTATAACCGGCAGATTTCCCAGGAATGGAATATTCATAACCGGTAGCTGCCCGTATCCGGCATGAAGCTGGAAAACAAGCAGGACTAATGCTGTAAAATATTCAATCATTATGCTCACGGGAAATGCGATTCACTAACAGGTGCTTGCTGCTTGCTTTTTGTCAACTGAAATTGAAGCAGGACAAACAAATTCAAGACAAAGATATTTGCCCGGTTTATCTTAAATGAAAGATTTTTAGTGAAAGGTGATTTTGAGCCATTGAATAACGATTTCAAA
>DGQJ01000138.1:10644-10952 GCA_002389705.1 Bacteroidales bacterium UBA4417 | reverse complement strand
AGCCAGTGTTCTTTATCCCAGCTCACATCGCTAATTACAATCATCGTAATACCGGCAGGAAATTCAGGAACCCAGTTGTAAAAGGAACTATGAAACGAGATGGCCGGTGGCATCCCGTATTTCCTGCCCAGCAGATTTATTCCCCCGGCCTGCGAATAATGCCTTCCCCAGATCAGACATTCCTTTTGTTCAGTCGCCGGCAGGTTCCGGTAAACAGAATCAACCGATGTAAGTACCTGATCCCATAATCCTTTTGAATAATAGTTTTCGAATGTCAGCGGGATTTTTTGATCGCTGTTTTTTTTCAG
>DGQJ01000138.1:4057-10506 GCA_002389705.1 Bacteroidales bacterium UBA4417 | reverse complement strand
CGGGAATATGAATAAGCCGGCAATCCAGAAAATGGAAGTGAACGGATTTAAAAACAGCAGAAGCATCTTTAGCTCCGACAAACGCGAATTTTTATCCAATTGTGTTTCGTAAAGCTTTGATACATGGTTAAAAACCGGCAACCCGTTATTGACCTGCCAGAGAATATTCGGCAGGATAATCAGCAGGAAAAGAACCAAAGCAATATATAACGTCTTCTTTTTCAGGATTTCGCGTTGGAAAAGCAAAACAGAAAAAACAATTCCGGCAATCAGAAAGGCTATGCTGTATTTGGTGAGGAAACCCAGGGAGGCAGAAATTCCTATGAGGATCAGGTTTTTAGTGTTTGCTGAATTGCAATATGAAACGAGGAAGTAAAAACAAACCACCCAGGCCAATTGCTCGAACACGGCCGGCAGGAACAGTGAATGCGATGCCCCGAAACCCGGAGAAAACAGTACACAGGAAAGTGTGACCAGCACAGCCGGCCATTTCCCACCCAGTTTTATGGTTATCAAGCCGCAGAAAACCAGGATTAAAACGCTGGCAAGGTGAACAAATAAATGATTGATAATCAGCGAATCCGACTGAAATAAATTCTGAATGTAGGCCAGGTAAGCAATTACAGGTGCAAAGTCCATATACCCGAAAGCGGGATACCTTCCGGCTTCGATATGCAAAAGCTCATCGCCATGATAAAATGAGTTTAAATCAGCAATCAGGTGGATTGCCAGGCTGGTGACCGCAAACAGCGCTATCAACAGGTGTTCATTCTTATAAATCCGGTTTGTAATTATTGCAGATTTATTTGAAGCAAAATTTATTGGTTTAGATTTCCAGAACATAACTTGCCTGATTTGGCGATGTTTATTTTACATTCAGATGGCGTTGAATAAAAGCAATAATTTCGTCCATGGCCTCGGTAGCTTCCGGAAACATGGGTGCCAGCAAAGGATAGCAATGAACCATCCCGGTTCCGGGCCTGAACGTGATGTCAATACCCGCGCTTTTTGCTTTCAGGTAAAACTTTTCGCCNNGGGCGATATCAGCGGATTTGTTGCCTTGTTTTCGCCTGCATAATACTTACTGAAAACAGTCCAGGAGTTTAAGGGTGCCAGCGATACTTTATTTTTGGTACGGTACGAATCGCCTGAACAGGTGAGATCCGTCCAGGGGGATATGGAAACAGCAGCTACCGGCAAAGCCATTTCATATTCTTTCAACGCCAGCAACAGCGCCAGGCAAAGCCCGCCACCGGCTGATTCGCCTGCAACCAGGATATTATCAGGTTTAAAGCCCGAATCCAGTAACCATTGGTATACTTTAACCGAATCGTTTAAACCGGCAGGAAAAGGATGTTCAGGTGCCAGCCGGTATTCGTAAAGCAGGTTGGTAACGCCGGTGTTTTTCGCAAATTTTGCAACAATCCCCCGGTGATCGTTGCACGAACCGGATACATACCCGCCGCCGTGAACGTAGAGAATTACTTTCGTAGGATCGGATCCCTGCGGTATCAGCCATTCCGTGTTGATGTCTTCAATACGCTGAGCTTTAACGGTGACTCCTTCAGGTATTTTCCCGAAACGGGTAGCACCTTTTTCACACTGCTCCCTGAACCCCGTGATGGAAGTATTGAAGTCGAAAACTTCCTTTTTCAATTTCCCCTGCATCAGATGCCGGTTTCGTAACACGAAGTTGAACATCCTGCTTTTAAAACTGGTCATTTCTTATCTTTTTAAAATCTGCAACTTGCCCATTAAAATTATAACCGCGAAAAGCCTCCCGGCTATTTCCGACCTGCCCAGGTAATTAGCGTGAAAGAAAAGTATTTTCCGGTTTAAGCTTTACCAGGTAAAAATCATCAACCCCGATAAGTTTCCCGAACAAAGCGGAACTGGTTAATCCTAAATGATAGATGTAGCCATTGTTGTCGATACTCACACTTTTACCCGAAGCATCCCGGTTATCGCCCTGCTTTATAATGCTTTCTTCCCATAACATCGTACCATTCTTTTTATACATCCTGATAAAAGCATGGGCCGGTGGAAGGTTCTGAACTCCACTTACCAGGATATTTTCAGAAATTGCCGCATTAAAAAAGAGGCCTTTTACACCATCATGTTTTTCGGTACCAAACTGGTCTTTCCACAGCAATTCGCCGGTTGGACTAAGTTTTAGTACAAAGCAATCACCTTCGCCTTTTTGCTCGCCCGACAGGTTTCCAGAAGTAGATCCGCCAACATAAATATTCTTTTCATTATCAAGTATGATGCTGGTTGGGATATCAAATCCTTCGCTGCCAAACTGGGTATATTTAACCAGGCTGCCGTTTTCGGTAAACTGCCCGGTAAATCCATCCATAAACCCCTTACTCACAGCTCCAAGATCACCAAAGGTTGATCCGGCAACGTAAATATTCCCCATGTTATCGCCGGTAATGGCCGAACACAGGTCGGGGGCAGGGGTTCCAAACTGTTGGACGAACACCGGATCACCACCCTGGTTAAGTTTCATGATAAAAGCATCCTGGCTTCCGCTGCCTGATTTGCCCAGCACACCCATTGTTGCGCCAGTGAGGTAAATAAAGCCTTTTGTGTCGACAAATATGCTTTGCGCAACATCGGTGCTGTCGCTCCCGAATTGTTTGGTCCAAATCTTTTTACCTTCAGGTGAATATTTTACCAGGAAAATATCCTCTTTTCCATATTTTTTTTCACCTACCGCACCAGTTGTTGATCCAACAATATAAACATTGCCTTTGGTATCAATGGCCGACCATTGAACATCCTCATCTCCATCCGAGCCAAACTGCCTGCTCCACACGGTATTACCCGAACTATCCGTTTTAGTAAGAAATCCATCGGTGTTCCCGGCATTTTTATCCTGCATTACACCTCGTGTGTTTCCGGCGACATATAGGTTTCCACTTTTGTCGGCAACATGGTTGCGGGCATATTCCTGCTGGTCAGTGCCATATTGCCGGCCCCAGACTATGCTGGTTTGCGACCAGCTGCTGTAACTTATCACTAACATTAAGAAGGTTACCAGGACTGGGGTTCTCTTCATAATACAAGTCATAAATAATTCCTTTTTTAGATGAAGCATTAAGTGAGGTTGGGTTAATTTCGGTTGTTTGATGTTTTGAGCCTCCCCTGATTTTGGCAATTGATGTCCATGCCAGGAGTTCTCTTATTTTTGGAATTCTTTTATTTAAGGTTTATTTTGAAAGTTATCAGCGCGCCGGTTTCACTAATCCTTGCAAAATTATTCCTTTCAACCACTTTACAGGATGCGGTATTGCTTTTATCGGAATGCGCGATAACCGACTTCACGCCAGGCTGGCCGGCAGCCCATGTAATCATGCACCCTACAGCTTCAGACATATAACCCTTTCCCTGAAATCCGGNNAGGGTTGAGAACAGGTAATTTTTCCCTGAATCAGCTACAGCTGGCAGAATGGTTTGTTCGAGTGCTTCTTTTAAGTCAGGTGAAATGGATCGGGAAATTTTATACAGATTCAATTCTGTTTCCAAAGAACCATCAAGCTGAGCGTATTTTACAAGTTGATCGTAAGTTAAGGGGCGTATGATAAGGCGTTTCGTTTCTATCATGTGCTGATGATTAAATTACATGGATTTAGAGTAGTGTTCGAGGGCTTTTAATGAATTTTGATGCTGATTAACATTTGTCTGCGATCGTTGTATATGCTGAGCGTGCTTCTTCAAGGCATTGTCTTAATTATTTCGATTGGTTATGCCTATTTTAACCGTGCGATTTTAACCGATCTGAAATCTTCTGCACCCACATCTCGTTTAGTTAGCTGGTATTTTCCGTTATCGATATATTGCTCAACAAAAGGCAGATCGGGCGCGTAATGAAAACTTCCCCCGATTTTCAGTGAATGCAGGATTTCCATGTATTTTTTCGCGTAAGCAATAAAACTGCCATCGTTACGCAGGTGATGGTGGTTAAAATGATTCGAGAATCCCAGGTTGCTGGTTATGGTTCCCCATTTTTCGGTTCCAAAATCAAAAGTCAGCCAGTCCGATTCAGCCAGAGCATGATCATGCTGAACAAAACGATCAATGCCATAAGTTTCAATTCCCAGCCCGCGTAAATAGTGTACAAGTTTTCCCTGTTTGCCGCAGCCAACATCCAAAACAGGGCCTACAACCTGTTCTGTTTCAATTTGAAGAATCTCAATCTGCAGTTCCGGACTGTATTCTGAACAAGCCACCGGCTCAATAATTTCGGCCTTCGATTTATATAATTTCGCTGCGAATGGATTTGTTTCGGCAAGCCAGTTTTTCAAATTCGTCAAATGCCATTCAGCAAGGGAATCAAGTTTGGAAGGGTTTTTTCTGATTTTTGAAAATAAGCCGGTGTATAAATTTCGTAACGTTTTTTGTGATTTCTTATCAAAAGTATAATACTGGTTCATCCGGCAAAACTCTTCAAGTGCCCGTTTTGTAATATAATCAATTAAAACATTTTCAAAACCTGCATCTGATTCGTTTAATTGCTCAATGGCATTTAATGTATCGGGAATAAAATGAGATTTATGTACAATTCCTTCATGAAAGAGATTTTTCCCCTGGCTGAACCTGAACTGCTTTTCGATACTTTCCAGGAATAAATTCATCTCATTAAAATTAACTGAAGCGAAAAAACAAATGTCCAAACCTGTAAAGCCCCGATATTCAGCCGCTCGACCAAACCAAAGTATGGAATCTTTTTGGCATAGAAAATGGCGGTCGTTCCGCCAAAGATCAAAATCAGGATCCCCGTTATGATGGAATACAATCCGAATGTGTGCCATTGCGGCTCGGAAAGAAAACCAAAGCCAATTAAAAAAGGCGTCGATATAGTAAACGGGACAATAAGTGTCGTGATTACAAGGTGCATTTTCCCCCTGAACGTGGTTTCTGTGCCGGGCAAATCCTGCGGGAACAGCGGGTACAGAACGGATACCAGGTGCAGAACAATAAAACTTATCCCACCCCATAAAACCAGGGTATTGTGTTCCCGGCTTCTAAGAATCGTAAAGGAAACCGCGAAAAGCAATGCCAGCAAACCATAAATAGTTGTTAACGATAGCATCAGAGTCCTGTTCGGAACTCCGGTAGCCGTAAGATCGCTAATGGGTTGCTGAAAGTGGCTGTATCCTTTCCATTTTATGCCACCTATCACAACATGTACAACATAAAAAACTACGGCCAGCATCCCCGAAAACATCAGGACATCGGTTAGCAAAAGTTTCATATTCACGCTGGTGGGTTTTGTAGAGACAGGGATTTAATGGGTCGGAANNTCCTTTTTATAGTTCTTCATAATTTTCCCGAATGCTTTTTCCTTTTTCCGTTTCTCCAGAATTGTAGCTTCGAAATGGGCTTTTTCTCTCTCCATTTTCAGGTAGTTTTCGTAGGAAGCCTGGTCTATTTCTCCTGTTTCAACTGCCTCTATTACTGCACAGCCTGTTTCAGTGGTATGCGTACAATCTTTGAATTTACATAAGCGGGAGAAGTCAATAATTTTGTCGAAAGTAATCTCCAGGCCGCTTCCCGAATCGGCAATGCCTACTTCTCTCATCCCGGGATTGTCAATTAATATTCCTCCATTTTCCAGCACAATTAATTCCCGGTGGCTGGTTATGTGCCGGCCTTTGTTGGTATTACTGCTTATGGCATCCGTACTCATCACGGCCCTGCCGGAAAGATTATTCAGCAAAGTTGATTTCCCCACTCCCGATGAACCGAGCATGCTATATGTTTTCCCCTTCTCTATAAGCGGGGTAAGCGCTTCGTACCCGTTTTGCGTTAAGTTGCTGATGGCGACAACCGGGATGTTTTTCACCCGTTTTTTAATGACATCAATAAGTTCAGCTATTTTTGTTTTCTCAATCAGATCAGTCTTTGTGAGTACAATTACCGGGTTTACCTTCGACGAATAACAGATGGTGAGGTATCTTTCGAGCCGGTTGATGTTAAAATCTCTGTCGACAGCCTGCACCAGGAAAGCGCAATCAATATTAGTTGCAATGATTTGTTTTTCACCAAACTGACCCACTGCCTGCCTTGAAACCACAGAGAACCTGGGCAGTATTTTATGAATGATGGAGAAATCCGGTTCATACGCTATCAGTGCAACCCAATCACCAACTGCGGGAAAATCCTCCCGGCTTTTCGCCGTAAACCTCAGATTCCCGGTTATCTCAGCTTCTGATTCTCCTTTTTCGGTCCTTACAATATATCGTTCCTTATGTTCCGATACCACCCTGCCGATTTCAAAATCGCTGAGGTTATTTTCAATTCTTACCTTTTCGAGTGCTTCAGTATATCCAAAATCTTCTAATTTCATTGCAATACGTCTTGATGGTAAAATGTCATGTTTAATTGCTTTTCCTACAGGCCATTTCGAAGTATAAGGCTTTCAGTTAAACTTCAGCCTGAAA
>DGQJ01000138.1:0-4027 GCA_002389705.1 Bacteroidales bacterium UBA4417 | reverse complement strand
CTCAAACATGATCACCGCATTTTCATTTTCGGTGAAATGAATATCGCGGATAATTCCTTCCCGGAGAAGATGAAACACATGGCAGCATTCGTTGATCATGACTTCGCTTTCCTAATTCCGGATCACGGCGGCGGTTTCCGTATCATTGGCTAAGAGTTTCATTTTCATTGAGTTAAAGGTCATATATTTCGGTCAGATCAATTTTATTTCCTTCTCTATTCAAGTAATGTTGAATCAGGCATCAAGAATCAAGTTAAAAGCAGATCCCCATCCTGAATCCATACACAAATAGCCCGTTTGATGGTTTTGCCATATCTCCGGTGTACTGAGAACTTCCGAATAAATCGTTTGATATTGCGTACCCGGCACCAACATACGGATTGATATAAAACAATTTTAAAATAAGCTGATATCCCGAAGTGGCTAATATGCCCAGTGCGCCAATATTTGTGGCCTGGTCAACACCATTTTCATCATATATATTCCCGGAGGAAACGGATATCATTCCGCCATACCAGAAACTGCTTTTATCCATGTTTTTCGAATAGAATTTCAGCGCCACATTTTGTTCAGATAACCAGGAATATTGTCCACGAATATTGCGGGATGCATTGCCGGTTCGCCCTATGTAAAAGCTGATTCCGTATTTCCCTTCGCTGAACCCTCTTTCGTATTCCACATTCAGGCGGTTATTGCCAAATAATTGAATAGGGTTTACTGACACCTTATTCAGTTTCGGCTGGGCAAACGAACTGAAACCATGTATTAAAAAGAGGGCGAATAAAAACAACTTCATATATATGCCTTTTTAGCCGATACAAAAATATATGCCGGGGCAACTTTAGTAAACTTTTTGCTGTTGAATGGCTGATAAAGGGGTTTGAACGCAGGTTTGCCGATTTTTAACAGTTGAAACAGCCCGATATTATTCTGGTTCCGGATTACGCAAATCATCGCCTGCACAGTAACTGCATCCGTTAACTACAGGATCAAAACAGGATTAAACATTTTCATAGCCATATCATTACGATACTGACAAGCATCAGAACAAATAAAGTCAGACCTACTATCCTGTTTGCACTTTCGGATTTCAGCAGCCCCGACAGTACATCTCCAAAGGCAATCCAGCCCAGCATACAGGGAACTCCTGCAATTCCGAAGGTAATTGCAAATGCAAAAACACTCAGGTGAATATTCCCCAATTGGGGCATATACGCCGCGGCTCCGCCCAAAGCCATTATCCAGGCCTTTGGATTTACAAATTGCAGTCCGAAGGCTTGCATAAAACCGATTTTATGAGAATCTGAATTCCTGCTTTCCACTATCGGCCTGCTTAAAATAACAGCGAGGTAAAGCAACCAGGCAGAACTTACAATCTTCAGTATCAATCCAAATGTCTGGTTACCCGAAACCAGTCCGCCGATGCCATAACCGGCAAGACAAAGGATGGTGAAAAAACCCAGGAAAATCCCGGTCATAAGCCTGCCTGAATTTTTAAATCCAAAGGTTTTCCCGTACGCGAAAAGCAGATAGTTATTGGGTCCGGGCGTAATGGAAGTAACAAAGGCAAATAACAGGTAACCGGCTAAATCGTATCCGTTCATACTGCTTCAGTAGGAAGAGTTTGTTGTAAAAAAGACTATCAGGCATGCTGAAAAGAAACTTGTGAACAGGAAATATTCTGAAAAATCAGAAAGTGATTTACTATTCAACTAATATTTCACCCTTCAAGTACAATTGTGCCTGTCCACTGATTTCAACCCTTTCGTCCATGAATTTACAGTTCAGGTAGCCTTTCCGGCTGGAAAGCTGAATAGCTGATAGCTCATTTTTAACCAGTCGTTTTGCCCAAAAAGGAGTTAAGGTTGTATGTGCCGATCCTGTTACCGGATCTTCATTTATGCCTGATTGCGGAGCGAAAAAACGGGATACAAAATCTACTTCTTCACCCGGGGCAGTGACAATAATTCCCCTGGCAACTATTTTTTCAACCTGTTTCATTTTCGGGATTAATGCCTTAACCTGCTGCTCATTCTCAAACACAAGCATAAAATCAGTTTTCCCTTTGTATGCTTCTATGGGCATGATATTGAATCCGGAAGTCAATTCACTTGTAAGTTCAACAGACTCAAGCGTATCTGTCGGGAAATTCAGCGTCAGGAAATCGCCGTTTTGTGTTACAATTAACTCACCGCTCCTGGGCGAAAGGAAACGGATCTCCGCTTCAGTATGATTCTCGTAATTAAACAATACGAACACCGCTGCCAGGGAAGCATGACCGCAAAGATCAACTTCAACAGTCGGGGTAAACCACCTGATCTGGTATTCATTTCCTGACTTTACATAAAAAGCGGTTTCAGCCAGGTTATTTTCCATGGCGATTTTTTGCATCAGGCTGCCATCAAGCCACTGGTCGAGCGGACAAACCGCAGCCGGGTTACCCGAAAATACGCTGTCGGTAAAGGCATCGACCTGGTATATTTTGAGTTTCATTTTAAGTCTTTTTTATTGAGTATAAAGGAATACTTATGTCAAATGTACAGCAAAATGGCAGGTTTTGCCTCCGCGTCTCAACGATTCAAGTATGTCAACATTCAATGGCCGGCCCAATGCGGTTTCAAAAATCGTTTGGTGCGTGGTGCGTGTGCATTCGCAATGCACATCGTTGGGTGTGGGTATGCGGTAGTTGGCAGCAGGACAGTAGCATTGGGAAGAAGTCTCGCCATACCTGATATGAACTATGTCGTTATCCTTCCAGATTTCAAAGTTCTGTTTGTAGGCTTCAATAAGTTTATCCAGATCATTTGTTCCTTTTGCAGCAATATCCTGCTTGAATTGAAACCGGTTGAAACAGCCGCGTCCACAGCCTTCGATAAGCTTAACTTTTGTTTGAAGGTCCAGTTCCTTATCCATGGTATCCAACAGATCCTGCAGCCAGTTCTGAATAAATTCCTTCTGCTGTTTCAGTTGTTCAAGCTCTTCATTTGGCCCGGGAACAGGCTTATCCGATGCCCCGGTAAATCCCGAAAGAAAAAGTGAACCCGTGCATAAACCCGCCCCGGCAACAAGCGACTGCATGATACATGTCCGGCGATTTATCGTATTTTTGGTATTGCTCATAACATGAATATTTCTGTTATACCTTAATTAAGTTTTATTATGCTGTGCAGCATTCAGGCATTGCCTGTCAGCACTGCGAATGGCAACTTTTGCTTTGGGGTTGACTTTGAGGAACAAAACACTGCTTTGCTAACCCAGGTGAGGCAACACAACAGTTTCATTTAAACTGTGTATCTGTTACCAGTTTTTCTTTGTACGGGAAAAGCTTTTCAAATGCGGTTAAGGTCTCAGGATCAAATTCAAAAGCATCGTCTTCGAAAAACCGCCCTTGCACATGGACCAATGCATTGGCATTCAGTTCAATCGCCATGAAAGGTTCAAAATTCTGCCCGTCTTTGGTGGTTATACCAAATTCCTTTGCATTCCTGAACCCAAAACGATGATAGTAATCCGGGTTTCCGAAAAGTATCATACCCGAATATCCTAATCTGCGGGCGATGGCAATTGAACTTTTCATCAGCTTTGCGCCAATGCCTTTTTTCTGAAGTTCGGGCAATACCGATAAGGGGCCCACGCAAAGCACTTCATGCTCAATACCTGCCTCGCCGACAACGCGGGCTTTGGTTGATATGATGTGCCCGATAATTTTTCCACCGGAAACTGCAACCAAATCGAGTTCCGGAATATAGCTTTTGGTTTTTCTGAGATTATGCAAAATCAGATGCTCTGCACAACCAGGGCGGTATACGTTCCAGAATGCTTCACGGGTCAGGTTTTCCGTTTGAAAAAAATCCTTTTCGGCAGTAATTTCTATCAATATTTCCATTCCTTTAATTTACTTCGGTTTACATCCGCAATTCTTAATTCTCATTCTACAATCCGCATTCCGAAATCCGCAAACCTCATTTCACAATCCCCAATCCACATTCCGAAATCCGCAATCCCACATCCCACATTCCACATTCCA
>DGQJ01000139.1 GCA_002389705.1 Bacteroidales bacterium UBA4417 | reverse complement strand
GTGGGAGCACATGGATTCGAACCAAGGACCCTCTGCTTGTAAGGCAGATGCTCTGAACCAGCTGAGCTATGCTCCCGTTTAAGAGGATGCAAAAGTAGTTATTATTTTTAAATCACCAAATAAATCTGCATAATTTTTAGATTTTTTTCAGCGAAAGTCTCATACGACCATTTATTTAATGATGATTTCAAATCGGCATTATTCAATCACTTCAATATACCTGCCTTTATCATGAGTTAAAACACTGATATACAAACCTCCGGTTTTCCTTGCCGCAATGAAGCCCCTATTACAGCAAAACTTTTATAAATACATCTCAAACCAAAATGCTCAGTACCCGGTACAGAAACTTATGCAAAAATTGGATCTACATTGAAACCGGGTGGCTTCAGCTTATTTTAAAGACTGCCACTGCGTATCAGACAACTTAATTTTGGAACATTTCCAATCCTTTTAATTGTGGTATAAATAAATTTTACTCATTTCATGCTTACTGCTATCTTTGTCAGAAAATAGACAACGAAAACCAATTCGATTGAATAAAGGCAGAATCCATATTATTTTATTGATATTCACGCTGTTTGTTATTGCAGCCTGCAATCCCCAGGGCAAAGTTCAGCGCCGTGGTGGATACCTGCTGGTACAAAATACCATAAAAAATAAAAATCCGTATCTTCCTTCGGATGAGCTGGAAGGATTTATCCAGCAAAATTCAATGGAAGGAAGCCTTGCGCCTTATTTCAGGCCTGGTATTTACTTTTACGAGCGCAGCGAAAAAGGCAAAGAAACCAAATTTAAACTTTGGGTTCGCCGGGCATTCGGCACCAAACCCGTGATACTGGATACGATGATGATATTCGGCACCCGTGATAAACTACAGCAATACCTTATAAACAAAGGGTTTTACCATGCCACGGTGGACCAGTCAGTGAAATACAGCCGAAAGACTGCCCGGGTAACATATAACATCAATTCAGGTCCACCCTGCATCGTGAATAAATTCGATTATTTTATTCCCGACTCCACAATGTACAGGTATGTAATGGCCGATACAGCCGGGGGGCAACTTCGTAAAGGAATGATTTTCGACACCTATATCCTTGATGATGAACGCGAGCGCATAGCTATAAACCTCCGCAACAACAGCTATTACACTTTTTCGCTCAGCGACATTTATTATGTTGCCGATACTTCAAAATCAGGACTTGCTGCAGATGTTGAACTGCATTTCCGAAAAGTAAGAACCGGCATCGCCGGAGTGGCCGACTCAACCATCGAGATTAACCATCCCCGGTTTTATATTCGCAATATTTTTATTAGTCCCGATGCTGATTTAAACGTCCAGGAAAATACTTACGATACAATCCCATACCATTATCATCTCAATAAAGCTGATACAACCGGAAAAACCATTTATGTACTCACACATAAAAAGAGTCCGCTGAAACCTTCATTCCTGGCTTCCAGTCTTTCGTTTGCCCCTGGCGATGCATACAGCCAATCAGCGGCCAACAGCACTTACAAGAAACTGATCAGCCAACCCATTATTGGATCGGCTAATGTAAATATGTCCATTCAAAACCCCGGTGTTGTAAGCAGCAGCGGCAACCAGTTACTCGATTGTAATATCCGTTTAAAACGGAATAAACTGAATACTTTTAGCGTAGGCACTGAAGGCACAAACTCAGGCGGCCGATTTGGAGTTGGCGTAAACTCTGCTATACAGAACAGGAACATTTTCAGGGGTGCCGAAGTTTTATCATTTAAAATAAAAGCCAGCGCCGAAATCCAGGGAGGCATCAAAAATCCCAATACCGAAAACTACTTCCTGTTTTTCAATACCCTCGAAGGCGGTGCAGAAGTAAGCATTGATTTCCCGAGACTCATAATACCGTACCGTTCGAAATACCAGCTTAACACACAACAGGGACGCACCTCGTTAAGCGCCGGAATTGGTTTCGAAATGCAAACTGAATACAAACGCAATATTTCTTCCCTTGCATGGTCGTACAAATGGAGCACCAGCGAAAAAGTGAAACATATTTTTACGCCTTTCGAGTTTAACTATATTAAAATATTCCCCAGCGATTCATTTAGCCATTACCTTGAGTCACTCACAGATCCTGTATATAAATCGCAATATACCGACCACCTGCTGACAATGATCCGGTATAGTTATATTATCAGCAACATGGGGAATGTAAAAATAAACAACCAGTTCTTCCTGCGGATGAATGCCGAAACCTCAGGGAATATACCATACCTGGTCGATAACCTGAGAAACAACCCGCAAACCGAAAACGGTTACTATGAAAGACTGGGTGTGCGCTATTCGCAATTTGCACGCCTCGACTTCGATTTTCGTAAATTCTGGAAACTCCGAAGGGGAAACTTCCTGGCATTCCGCTTTATGGGCGGTTCAGCCCTCCCCTATGGAAATTCGGAAGCGGTACCTTTCGAAAAGAGTTTCTGGCTGGGTGGTGCCAATGATATGCGGGGATGGAGATTGCGTACCCTGGGACCGGGCGCCTATGTTGCAACTGACAATAATTATAACAAAACCGGTGAAATCATGCTTCAATCGAGCATTGAGAACCGGTTCCCGATTTACAGCTTTTTACTGGGAAGCTTTTTTGTTGATGCCGGTAATGTATGGCTCCGAAAGCCGAGCGTTGATTTTCCCGATGGTGAGTTTAAGCTCGACTCCTTCTACAAACAAATTGCCATGGACCTGGGTTTCGGGTTGCGGTTCGACTTTTCATTTTTCATACTTCGTCTCGATGCGGCCGTTCCTTTCCACGATCCTACACACCCGGGCCACTGGTTCAGCAACGAATTATTCAATTACCAAAATGCCATCCTGAACTTTGGGATTGGCTATCCATTCTAACATCACGACAACTTTGGCACTTGTGTAACATAATTGCCTTGCAGTTTGAGGATGAGGCCGAAAAACCAGGATTGAAACCGGGTAAATACACCAATAAATCCTGTGCAGCACTAACTAATTATGCACTTAAAATCTGCTGCATCAAAGCAAGTAATTTCTCCTTGTTTACCGGCTTCGACATAAACTCATCGCAACCAGCATCATACGCCGCATTTTCGTCGGCTACCGACACATAGGCCGTTAGAGCAATGATGGGCAGGTCGCTGAGAAATTTCCTGATCTGCCGGGTGGCATCAAGCCCACCCATAACCGGCATTTTCATATCCATAAGAATCAAGCCCACATCATCAGTATGTTCCCGGCAATAATTTACTGCCTGCAGACCGTTTTCGGCACGTTGCACCTGGTAGCCATTCCGTTTTAAAATGATATCGAGATATTTAAAGTTAAAGTCGTCGTCCTCGGCAACCAAGATCAAGGGGTTGGCATCTTTATCCACCTGTTTATGAATGCTTTCCGGTTTTTCGGCACCCAACTTCCGGCTGCTGCCCGAAAGGGTAAATGTGAAAGTGGTACCTTTATTTTCAGTCGATTCAACAGAAATCTGGCCGCCAAGTTTCAGAACCAGTTCACGGGCAATGGATAAACCCAGGCCACTGCCTTCGTACAAACGAGTTTGCGAAACATCAGCCTGCATGAAATGATCGAAAATCAGTTTAATTTTATCGCTCTCAATACCAATGCCCGTGTCGCTCACAAAAAACACCATATTCCCTTCCGACTGACGGTAACCAAAGGTAATATTGCCTGCCGAAGTGAACTTTACAGCATTGCCAACCAGGTGTATCCATATCTTGCGCAACAAATCAGGATCCGAATTCAATTGCAGGTCATCAATTTCTTCGGGTTTCCGGATAGACAGCTGAACGTTTTTTTCGGCACATTCATTCGCGAACTGCGACTTCACATCTTCGAGTAGCGGGTTAAGTGCAAAAGAGCTGTTATGAACTTCAATATTTCCACTGGCAATCAGCGAAATATCTACATAATTGGCAATGGTATTTACAAGACGGCTACTGCTTTTGCGGATAATCTGGCTATAAACGGCTTTGTTCTCTTCTGAAGTATCGGGGCTGATCAGCATCTCAACAAAACCCTCGATAGTACTGAGGGGTGTACGCACTTCGTGCGAAATATTATTGATGAAAGCTGATTTTAACTTATCACCCGATTCGGCCTTTTCTTTGGCCTGAATCAGATCGACAATCATTTTCCGTTTCTCGGTAATATCCTCACTAATCCCGACCAGGTGTGTAATTTGGCCTTGCAGGTTGAGCAATGGCGATATGTTTGCCTTTACCCAATAAAGATCCCCGCTTTTTTTCTTGTTGAGCATTTCGCCCGACCATTCCTTGCCAGACATAATAATTTGCCACATATTGCTGTAAAATTCATCCGACTGATTCCCCGATTTGAGGAAACGCGGATTTTTACCCGTAACCTCCTCCAATGAATAGCCCGTAACTTCGCAGAACTTAGGATTTACATATTCAATTTCACCATTCAGACTGGTTATCATGATTAAGGCGGGATTTTGCTCTACTGCCCGCGATAACACGCTGAGTTTTTCCATCGCTTCGAGGTTTGCACGCACGATGGCCTTCTTATTGATGGCAGCCTTGCATGCCTGTCCGAGCCTGGTAAGGTTTTCTTTCAGTATATAATCGTCGGCACCGGCACGCATGCAATCAACAGCAATTTCCTCGTTATTGGCACCGGTAACAAGTATAAAGGGGATATTAGGCAGTTTCTCCTGCCTGATTAACAAGGCCTGCATGCCGTTAAATGAAGGCAGGTTATAGTCCGAAAATATAATATCGGGTCCAAATTCTTCAATTGCATGGACATAAGCCTCACGGGTTTCAACAATACAGGCTACAGGCTTGAATCCTGCTTTTTTCAGTTCACGTTCAATGAGTTCAGCATCTGTGGCAACATCTTCAACAACAAGGACTTTCAGAACATTTTCCATAAATTTTACAATTTGATCTGTTGATAAATGCAATTGCTCACTTTCGCCCGGCTCTGTTTTTGACTGAAATACAACTCGTATAAAATTAATTATTTCCGGGGAAGTGCAAAATAAAAAGCAGCGCCATTATTCTCTTCGCCTTCGGCCCACACGCGCCCGTTGTGACGCTTAACAATCCGGTTTACTATGGCCAGCCCGATGCCAGTACCTTCGAATTCCTTAACGGTATGAAGTCGCTGGAACACGCCAAAAAGCTTGTTGTAGTAGGCCATATTGAAACCGGCACCGTTATCGGATATTTTATAGCTTAAATCGTGGTCGTTTTTATTGCACGAAATTTCTATGATTCGTTCAGGCTTTTTAGAAGTATATTTTATTGCGTTGCCAATCAGGTTGGTCCATATTTGTTTCACCATGGCAGCATCGCCGTAGGCTTCGGCAAGCGGATGCAATCGAAAAACTATTCCTGGGCCGGGAGGTTGACCGGCGGTTAGTTCGTCGAAAACCTCCTGAGCCATGGCATGCATATCGATTTTCGCAATTTTTAAGGAGTTCCGGTTCAGACGGGCAAATTCAAGCAGATCATCGATGAGCGACCCCATTTTGTTGGCATTGTCAATAATAACCTGCAGCATCCGTCTGCCTTCAGCGTCAATTACAGCTGAGTAATCATCAATCAGGAAGTGAGCGAAGGCATCGAGGGCGCGCAGCGGGGCGCGCAGGTCGTGCGAAATGGAATAACTGAATGCCTCCAGTTCATCGTTTGCTGCTTTAAGCTGGGAAGTACGCCTGGCAACGCGTTTTTCGAGATCCGAATTAAGCATTACAACCTCAGCTTCGGCCTGCCTGCGTTCGGTGATATCCGTAATGGTACCGATGTACCCGGTAATCTGATCATCAGTAATTTCGGGCACTACATATTCTATAACATAAACAACCCGTCCATCGGGCCTGAGGAACCTGAATTCGAGCGATTCGCTTTTCTGCGATTGGTCCGATTGCCATTTTTCGCTCAGTATATTACGATCTTCGGGGTGCACTGCGTTAAGCCAGCCAAAACCAAGCGCCTGGCCTAAAGGCAAGCCTGCCAATTCGACCCAGCGTGGATTGAAGTAAGTAACATAACCATCGGTACCACAACGAAAAATACCCGAAGGCGATGCTTTTGTCAGGTTTTCGAACAGCAACTGGCTTTCGCGCAGAGCATCTTCGGCATTTTTTCGATCCGTGATATCGCGGATTACACCTTCATAAAATAAATTATCGTCGCTTTCGCCTGGCGAAAGCCATCCATGGTTTTCGACCCATATATCAGTACCATCCATTTTCCTGAGCTTAAAAACGACGATGTCATTCCACATTTGCCTGGTAATAAAACTATCCTTTACGGCCCTATCAGCTAACAGATGACTATGGATATCAGTGGACATCAGTTCTTCGCGGCTGCTGTAACCCAACATCTTTACCAATGCTGGGTTTACTTCAACAAAATTGTTGTCCTGTGAAATTTTATACACACCGTCGGGCAGCCGCTCGATAAGTGTACGATACAGGGTTTCCTTTTCAATCAGGGCTTCTTCGGCTTTTTTACGTTCGCTGATATCGCGGGCGCTCCCGAACACACAAACAATATTTCCATGATCGTCGAAGAGAAACTGCGAATGATCCTCAACCCATATGTAATTCCCATTAGTTTTATGCAGCATACGATAAATACGCACCATGTTTTGCCTGGATTGAAATCCGTTTTCAGTAATTTCGGATATCCCGGGTATATCGTTGGGATGAATTAACGAGGACCAGAGATCGGGATTATTTTTAAATTCTTCGGGAGAATATCCAAGTATTGTGTTGATCTGGTCGCTTACGAAATCAACTTTCAGTGTTTCGGAACCCTGCCTTACGCGTAAGGAGTATATCACCACATCAACGCTGTTCAAAATCCACCTGTACATATTTTCGCTTTGCACCAGGGCTTCTTCGGCAAGCTTACGGTCGGTAATATCCATCAGGGTTCCATAAACACGAATTATCCTGCCTTCGTGGTTCACTTCGGCCCTGCCAATTAAGTTTAGTGTTTTTAATTGCCCCGAAGCTGTATAAGCACTGAAATCGCTATTGAGGCCCTTTTGTTCTTCAATGAGTTGTTGCATAGCAGCCTGTATATTCAGCCGGTCGTGCGAAGCCACCATGGTGCTTACAAAATCTGTAATCACCAAAGGATTTTGCGTACTCAATGCCAGTATGGAATACATTTGATCGGACCACCAGGTTTCGCCGGTAATCAAATTCCAATCCCAGCTCCCAATTTTTGCATTATGCTGGGCCTGGTTTAGCTTGGCGAGCATTTCTGTTTTAGAGATATTGCTTGCTTTCAGTTCACTGTTTACCCTGCCCAGTTTAATGAGTTGCCTGTTTATCAGTACAAAAAGCAATATGGTGGTACCAAATACATAGAACCACCCTTTAAAAGTTTGGTATTGAGTAAGTACCGTAACATCAGCAAATAAACGGAGAAATATACGGTCAGTGAATAAAATCCACAGGCAGCCCACAACAAAGTAGATGATTACAATACCGAATGTTTTATTATGAAATGTTTTCATAGAGCTGCTCTATAAGCCTTAAATTTTCACATCAGTAATATGCACATTAAAGATATTCATAATTCCGATATTTAAGCACAAAAAAAAGTCGGAAGTAATATCCTGTTACCAGGATATTGTTTACGGGTTGCACGCCGGGTTTTACCAGATATAAACCATAGCTGTATTCTATACATAGGCTTACACATGCAGCAGTAACCATCAGGCAGCTTGCCGGCCAATGCCGGCCGGGTGGCCGGATAAAATTTACAGGCAGTTAAGTCTGTTTTATTAAACGTTCGGGGTGAAGTTCCTGCTCATTGTAAAATAAAAAGAGGCGCCCTTATTTACTTTTCCCTCGGCCCATACTCTACCTGTATGCCTGAGGATTATACGGTTCACGATAGCCAGACCTATACCGGTGCCATCAAAATCCTTTAACGTGTGCAACCTCTGGAACACACCAAAAAGCTTGTTATAATAAGCCATGTTGAAACCTGCGCCATTGTCGGTTACCCGGTAAATATTTTCGCTTCCGTTGGTTTCGCAATCAATTTCTATCCTCCGGTTTGTCTTTTTCGAAGTATATTTGATAGCATTGCTGATCAGGTTTGTCCACACCTGTTTCACCATAGCAGCATCGCCGTAGGCGTCGGGCACTGGATGCAGCCTGAAATCGATATGGTGGTCGGGCTGGCCTGAGGTAAGTTCATCAAAAACTGCCTGAGCCATTTGCTGCATATTAATTTTCGAAATTTTTAAAGTGTACCTGTTCAACCTGGAGAAAGCCAGCAGGTCGTCAATCAGGACACCCATTTTATTGGCATTATCAATAATTACCTGGAGCAGCCTTTTCCCTTCATTATCAAGTACCTGCGAGTAGTCCTCGAGCAGGAAATGCGCGAAACCATCGAGTGCCCGCAACGGGGTACGGAGGTCGTGCGAAATAGAATAGCTGAAAGCTTCCAGTTCTTTGTTCAGGGCTTCGAGCTGGGCTGTACGGTCCTTAACACGCTGTTCGAGGTTTTCGTTGAGTTTAATGATTTCCTGTTCAGCATTTTTTCGTTCGGATACATCCCTGGCTTCGGCAATAATAACATCTTTACCAAAATATTTGCCTCTGGTAGCTACAACTTCTTTGGGAAACACTTCTCCATTTTTGCGTTTACCCCACATTTCGAATTGTCGGGGTTTACCGGTTGAGTAAACATCGGCAATCAGCCGTGAAACAGCCAATAAGTCATTTTTGACGTCTGCCTTCATAAATTCCAGTGACTTACCAACGAGTTCTTCTCGGTTATAGCCATACATATGCTCCACCCCGGCATTTACATCGATAAATAAGCCATTAGCTTCCAGTATGAAAATAGATTCAGAAACTGAGTTAAACAGCCCCACGTAGCTTTGTTCGCTTTCGCGCAACATTTCCTCCGCTCTGTGGCGGGCACTGACATCGGTTACAGAAATAAGTGCTGCTGACTGCCCTTTATATTGAATGTTGGTTCCGGTGAGGAAAACCCATTTTGTAACACCATTTTTGTCGATAATCCGAAACTCGTATTCCTGTTCAGTATCAATTCCCTCCTGCCTCTTTTCTCCTCGTTCCTTGACTATTTGCATGTCGTCGGGATGGACAAAATCCCAAAATTGCAGATTTTCGAGTTCCTTCAAACTGTACCCTGATATACGTTCGCCAGCAGGATTGGAATATACCCATTTCCCGTTTTGATATATCATGATGGCAAATGGGCTCGACTCGGCCAGGTATTTAAATTTCTGTTCGCTTTCGCGTAAAGCAATTTCGGCAAAAATGCGTTCCGAAACGTCGCGCATTACACCTTCGTGTACGGGGCTGTCTTCCGATTCGCCCGGCGAATACCACCCATGATCCTCGACCCATATTTCGGAACCATCTTTTTTCCGGAGCCTGTAAACAGCCATTTCTTCCAATGCCTGTTCCAGTGCTGCACTCACCCGGTCGTTAGAATCGAAATACAGATCTGTTTTAATATCAATTGCCATGAGTTCTTCGCGGCTGCTATAACCCAGCATTTTAACCAAAGCAGGATTGGCGTCAATGATTTTGCCGGAATGTGTACTCTTATACACCCCATCAGGCATTTTTTCGA
>DGQJ01000078.1 GCA_002389705.1 Bacteroidales bacterium UBA4417 | reverse complement strand
CTCATTTATACCATCGAAGCTTTACGAAGACTTTTATACAGGTAAACACCCAATAAATATTCATCAATTGAGGTAAACTTTGCTTTAATATATGTTGTAATTGTTTGAAAAATAATAAATTGATTTTATTTGTATTCCGGGTTTGAACAAAAGCTGGGTTTCGGTTTGTTAATTGAACAATGCTTTAAACAAATCTTATATGAAATTTCATCCGATTGAACGCAGAACCGGGCTCACACGGGATGAATTTATTGCAGATTTTCTGCTTGCCCGCAAACCGGTAATTTTCACCGATTTGGCCAAAGACTGGCCTGCCACGCAAAAATGGACTTTCGATTGGTTGCGGACCAATCATGGCAACATTGATGTACCGCTATTCGATAACAATATACATAAGGCGGATTCCTATTTCCAGGTAGCCAAAACCATGAAGTTTGGCGATTACCTCACGCTGATCGAAAACGGGCCCACCGAGTTGCGTATCTTCCTGTTCGATATTTTTAAGAAAGTGCCATCACTGTCTGATGATATCAGGTTCCCCGGAATTATGGATGGCTTTGTGAAAGGATATAAGTTTGTTTTTTTCGGCGGGCAGGGCGCCGAGGTTAACCTGCACTACGATATGGACTGTTCGAATGTATTCCTCACCCAATTCCATACCCGTAAACAA
Source organism: Bacteroidales bacterium UBA4417 (assembly GCA_002389705.1). Lineage (GTDB taxonomy): Bacteria > Bacteroidota > Bacteroidia > Bacteroidales > UBA4417 > UBA4417. The sequence continues at coordinate 4,167 of DGQJ01000078.1, read as the reverse complement.
GTTATCCTTTTCCCTCCTTCGCAGAGCAGATTTTTGTATCAGCATCCTTTTACCGTGATGAGCCATGTGCACCCGCTTAAGCCGGATTATGAAAAATACCCGGCTGCTAAACATGCCGAAGGTTACGAAACTATTCTTCAGCATGGCGAAACACTATTTATCCCGCAATTGTGGTGGCATTATATCAATTATATCGATGGCGGATTCAGTCTTTCGCTCCGTGCAAACGACTCAGTGCTAACCACCCTNNAAGAAAAGGCAGCCAGCAGGGCCATGGAGGCATTGCTAAAGCCATGAAAATTATTTACAGAATATAGTTGCTTTGTTAATTTCAGTTAAATCTTCCTTGTTCCTATGAAATTGTATTGTACAGAGGAATAGGTAATTCAATGAATTTGATGGTTGATAAATGAAGTCAGCAGATGAAAAATCCTGGTGATAACAGGAATATTGAAATAATTAATATATTTGAAATTTGAAACTATTTTGATCTTAATTACTAAGAAGGACATAAAAGCAATTGATAATAGTGTAAGTTCTGGTTGCCATATTGTCTTAATTTATAGGATTGAATATGTTCAATATCTACTGAAACAAAAAAGCGCATCTGTTAAAAATTATCTGGTATTTTAAACTTTAGATACATGAATAGATTTTTTGCTTTTGATTATTGTAAATCTCTGTTGAGAAAATGAAATATAACCCAATTTTAATACATCAGAAATGAAAAAGTTTTTTATACTCTTTGTCTTTTTGTACATCGTTGTTACTTGTTTTTCACAGCCTTTGAAGAAACAATTGTCTGGCAGTTGGGTCAAGTTAAAAACTGAAACCATGGATGGAAGGGATACCTGTGGGAATTATGGACTTTCGGGTGACTATCTGCGAATTACTTTTTCCAAAAGCAAAATGATGTTTGCAAGAACTCCCTGGGATAAAGGAGATGAAATAATGTATAATATGAAGGATAGCACTATCGTAACCGCGATGAATGGCTTAAATTATGTTTTCCAGGAAACATATTATGATATCGAAAAAATAAATTCAACCGATCTGATTTTAAAGACAACTTTCAAAGGAAAATATATAAGGTATTTTTTCAGGAATCAGAATTGCTTTACCACAACTGCAACCAACGGCATCTATCAATTTGATAATGATACAATACTAATAATCAGGATGCCAAGCCCGCATCGCAAAGGTGATTTTTACAGAGAATGTTATTCTTTTTCGAGTGTAGCTGAACGATTCATGCCTGCACGTCCGATTTTTAAATCCGACATGTTCTTTCACGAATACCTTGGATTTAAAATGACTTTTGATGAGACAATGGAGAAAAATAAATTATCGGCTCCCATCAAAGTTTCATTCCTTGTAAATTACAAAGGGATAGTATCTGATGTGCAGATTTTATCGCACTATGAGGATAACTATGATGAGTCTATTTATAACCTTATATGCAGTACTAACAAAAAGTGGATTCCTAATATTATAAGCGATTCTGGAACAAATGTTAAAATGATCTTTACTATTTTATTGCTCGATCGTTCCAATTAGCGGTAAATTTGGCTTTATGTTGGCTTGATTTAGTGTTGAAATAGCCAATATCGAGGTGCTGGATATATTGATTTTACGTTGAAATTATAAAGTAACTTGATCATGCCAATATTTGCAAGTATAATTAAAATCTATTGAAAACGCAGTTACAATAAATTTCATACAATAATCTATTATTTACATCAAAAACCAATTAATCAATGGAAACAATCAAACAAACTTCGAAAAGTTACTTTATGGCCCTGTCAGTTATGCATCTTGCATTGGTTGGAGGGATTGTGCTTTTTGGTGGCATAATGGCATTTTTAGTCACAAATCTGGCTGTATCATCGGAAATGCGAGGGTTAGAAACAACATTTCTCTACATAGTATGTATCTTTTTTGTTTTTGGTGTTACTTCCAGTTTCCTTATATATAGAAAAAAGGTTGGAGATTTAACAAATCAGCAGGATTTAACTTCCAAAATGACAGGTTACAGAGGTGCTTTTATTGTTCGGCTAGCATTACTAGAAAGCCCGGCATTTTTTGCCATTGTTGTAGCATTTTTAACGGGGAATTTGTTGTTTCTAATATTTGCAGGTATAATTGCTGTTTATATGATATACCTCAGGCCTGTAAAAGAAACCATTGCCCGTGATCTCGGCTTAAATTATGATGAAATTGCCAAGATCCAGAATCCTGAATATTTAATTGCTGAAATAACAGCCAGAAATTAAACCTATCGAAATGCTATGTGCCATGTAAATCATATGGATCATTTAACTTTCCCTAATCAACAAATAGGTTTATGTTTATTTTAGGATGAATTTTAGCGTTTTAGGTCTGTCTGGAATTAAAAACTGATGTTGTTTAATTCGACTATCTGTTAAAAAATGCGGCCACTGTTTCTGTTTATTTTTATCCTGTTCATCTCCTTCAATACAACCTCTGCACAGGATAATTTTTATGCCAGGCTTGCTGATTCAGCTATTTTACTCACGAAACAAAATGTAAAATACGATCCTTCATATTTCAAAATCAAGTATCCAAACGGCGATGTGCCTGCCGACCGTGGTGTATGCACCGATGTAATTATTCGCGCCTACCGAAAACTGGGTATCGACCTGCAAAAGGAGGTACATGAAGATATGATGGCTCACTTTAGTAAATACCCGTCCAAATGGGGTATGCGGCACCCCGACAGCAATATCGATCACCGCAGGGTATTAAACCTCATGACTTTTTTTACCCGCAATGGAACTGTCCAATCCATTACAGCTACTCCGGCGGACTATTTGCCTGGCGATATTGTTAGCTGGGACCTGGGTGGCGGAATTACACATATTGGACTGGTAGTAAACCGGAAATCAGCCGATAAAAAGCGATACCTCATCGTGCACAATATAGGTGGTGGCCAGGTACTCGCCGATTGCCTGTTCGCATTTAAAATTATAGGCCATTACCGGTATAAAAAATAGTGGTATTTCTATTACGCGTTAAAAAATACATGTTCCCAGTATGGGTTATAATCCTGATTTTGTATTGTAATTCAACTGTTTAACAGCGATGTATTATTAAATTGGAAAATTTTTTATTAAAAAGTTGGTAGATTAATTAAATATTTAGACATTTGTCTAATTATTAAAGCGTATCATTTAAACCAGCGAATATGAACGACGTTTTTAAAGCGCTTAACGACCCGGCACGCAGGGAAATACTGAAGATGCTGCGCAGTGGCGATATGACCGCCGGCGACATAGCGGCCCGTTTCGAGATGACGGCCCCCAGTATTTCGCACCATCTGGACAAGTTGAAACGCGCTGGATTGGTAACCACCGTGAAAAAAGGCCAGTTCGTGTTATACTCCATTAACACAACCATTATCGACGATTTACTTCAATACATACTTACCCTTAAAAAATAGAATCATGAACAAATACCTGAAACAAGCAGTATTGTGGGTCTTTATTGTAATGCCCTATATTTATCTTGCTGCCATCTGGAATCATTTGCCCGAACAGGTTCCAACACACTTCGGCCTGGATGGACAGGCCAACGACTGGTCGTCGAAATTCCTGCTGATCCTCATTCCTGCCGGGCTCGGATTGGGGATTTATATTTTTATGTATATCATCCCGGCCCTCGATCCAAAAAAGAAAATCGAACAAATGGGCGACAAGTACGACAGCTTCCGGTTTGCCCTTACCCTCTTTTTTTCAGTGCTTGGCACATACCTGATTTATATTACAGATGCCGGCAGTATAAAAAATCCAAATGTCTTATTTGCTTTAATAGGGGTGGTGTTTGCTGTGCTCGCCAACTATTTTCAAACGGTAAGGCCAAATTATTTTATAGGTTTCCGCACCCCATGGACCCTTGAAAATGAAAATGTATGGAAGAAAACACATAGGCTGGGCGGCAGGTTATGGATCATCGGAGGAATCCTTATAGCCATATTAGCCTTTCTGATACACAGCACGCATACGTTTTTCATCATATTTGGCGTCATCGTTTTCCTGATGGCTGCCATTCCTGTGGTGTATTCATACATCGAATACCAGAAAGAAAAAAATAATGGATAAATCGTAACAGAAAAATACAAGTACCAATGAAACTTTTAAAAGCACTTTT
>DGQJ01000195.1 GCA_002389705.1 Bacteroidales bacterium UBA4417 | reverse complement strand
ATTATTTGTTTTTTCAGAACCGGTAGCCTGCATCGAGCATGATAAACCGGCTGATGCCAAGGTTACCCTTGTTATCAGTATAAATGTTGTTGGTAAGGTTCTGAATGTTAAGGGCTATAAAATATTTCTTCACAAGCAGTTTCGATATTTTTAAATCGAAGCGGTAATAAGCCGGCATTTCAACCAGGTTTTCATCATCCGTGTACAAGGGTCCTATGTACTCATATACCAGCATGCTGTTGAAATACCTGTTTCTCCAGTTAACCATGGTTGTAAACCGGTTTTTGGGTACTTCCATCAGGAATTTCCCCGACAGATCTTTTGCCTCGAACCGCACCGTATCAAATTCCTTTATTACAGAATGGTTATAGGCATAAGTCAGAGTAATTTCAAGTTTCGGGGTAGGGATAAACCGTAAAGTGACTTCGGCGCCGGTTATTGCGGCTTTACTTACATTTTCGCGTTTCAGGATTGCTTTTGCACCCGAGGTTGAGTAAACCGTGTCGCCGGTTCCCACAAAATACTGAAACTGGTTCCCCGAAGAGTAATACATTGTCGGTTCGATACGTATAAATTTGTGGATGAAAAATGATCCGCCTGCTTCAAAATTATTCAGGTGTTCAGGTTCCAGTTCCGGATTTGCCATTTTAAAGCCCTTCGAAATACTTCCGCTCCGGCACATATCGTCGAGCGTACCCGGCCTGAAACCGGCAGCATAATTTATGTAAACTGAATTCAGCGGATTCAGATCATAACGCGCACCGAGTTTCGGACTTATGGCTACCCAACTCTTGTTTTCATAATTACCGGTATACTCCATCATATAGCTGTTGGTATAGGATGGAGAAGCTATGGTAAATGAAGCATCGCTGAAAGTTACCACATCAGCCCGGGCACCGGCAACCAGTTTAAGCCTGTTGTTGAACACACTCAGCTCGTCCTGTGCGAAAAGTGCATATGCATTCATTTTTCCTTTGTTGTTTATGGTATCCGTTGCGGTAAAATAGATATCCGAAGCATCAGCACCGCTTAGCCTGATGTCGGTACCATAAGTTATTTTATTCTGTTTGCCCGCGTTGGTGGTTGCCGAAATCCAGATCCCTGCATCGTTGCGGTGCGAATCAGTGAGGTATAATGAATACTGTGTGATTGCAAAAGGCGGGGTTTTTTCTGTTTTCAACTGCTCTTTCTGGTTCAGGTAGTTTTCGAACTGCATGTAGGCATTGGCGGTAATCTGCGTTGTCCCGATCCAGCCATGATAGGTAGCAAATGCATGATGGGTCCGGTACTTGTAATATCCGCCTTCGGGATCGTACACCTGTGTGCCGTCGCCGATTTTATTATCAAAATAATTATAACCGATGTCCAGTTTGCTGCTGTCGTTGAAATGGTATGCAAGTTTACCGCCAACATTGTATTCCCACAGGTTTGTTTTCACATCAGTGCTGTCGCGTGTTTCTTCAGGGGCAATGATGTACCCGTCGCCTTGCCGGTAAAAAGTGTTGATACTCCATCCCAGTTTTGGAAGCAGCTTTGTTCGCCCGCTAAGCCACAGTTGGGTACCCAGCGTATTACACGATCCGGCCGAAACTTTGATGCTGCCTTCCGGTTGTGCCTGTATGTCTTTAGTTATCACATTTATCACGCCGCCCATAGCATTTCCGCCGTACATTGCCGACCCGGGGCCTTTTATTACTTCTATTCTCCCGATACTTTCGGTATTAATCCGGTTCCAGTTTACCCCACCGCCATCTGCCTTGTTCAGGGGAACTCCATCGAGCATCACCAGCGTGCGTGCCGAACTGTTCAATCCCCGCATATTTATCGACGCATTTTTTGAGAAAATCCCGTTTTTCCTGTCTACATTGATGTTGGCCTCTGTTCGCAACAGGTCATCCACCGATGCCGAAGGCATTTCTTTAATCTGTTCAGAAGTAATTAACCTGATAGAAGCAGGCAAATCTTTTATATTCCGTTCTGTTCGCGTAGCGGTTATTACTGTTTCCTCAATTTCAGTAACCTGTTTATCGAGGTGGATTATTAAATTTTGTAATCCAGTTGCTGGTACTTCAATCGTTAATGTTGTGCCGGCATAACCAATATGCGATACATTCAGTTTAACCTGGCCTGTTTTATGGATATGAAGCGTAAAACTTCCGTCTTCATTCGATACCGTTCCCAGGGCCGTGCCTTCAACCACCAGGTTTGTAAAGGCCAGCGGCTTACTCCCGGGTTCTTCGTACACAAATCCTTTTATGTCCTGTGCAAAAATGTACACAGGTATAAACCAGAGTATCAGGATAAGTGTATTTCGCTTGGTCATAGTGCTATTTCTGAACTTTTATGTCGGCAATAATATATCCGCTACGGGTGTTTTGCAGAGATTTTATCCTAACCAGGCCTCTTTTACCCGCTTCAGGCCCAATGGTTACCTGGAAAGGAATTACATAGCCGGCCCTTACTATTTTAAATTTACGTTTGCCCGTTGTGGCCGATGTGTAATTGGTGATGATGAGGCTATCGTTGTATGCGGCTTCGAATGCGGCCTGCGATATGGTGAGGCTGTCGGGTTTATATCGGGTTTCGTTGCGCGGAGCAGCCCAGCTGGAAATAAAGGGATAGAAAGAAACTACATCACTTTCGCCTGGTGATGAAAGGGTAAACTCTGTTGAGGGAACCAGCGTGTTACCAAAATAGGTTATCATATTGATGTTTTGCTGGTATTGACCCGCATCTTGCTGCGTGTACGCAATGCCATTTGCCAGCGAAAAAAATGAATTTCCCTGGGTGTTGTCCTGTGCTACCAGTTTCACGCCGGCATAAGTTGTAATCGGGCCGTATGTCGAAGCCGGATCTTTAATAATGGTAATGGAAGTGCTGGCTGATTTGCCATTTTTGTCGCGGATCATAAATTCCCATTTCTCAAATTTCGAAGCACCATACGAAATGCTCCGGGTAAACCTGAAACTGCCGGAATACATTCCGCTGTCGAGCGCAGTTTCAGTCCCGTTTTCGTTGGTAAGCTTAACCACAAGGTTGGTTATGGCGGCATCGCCTTTGCCTGCTGAAATTCCGATTTTGTATGGATATCCTGTTGGCACTATGATAGAATCAACAGCAAAGCCATTTTCGGTTATTGGTTGGAGGGTAGGTGGAACTTTATCCGTTTCCTTTTTACATGCCCATGCACACAATATCACTAAAGCCAGTGAAATGCCGGCTTTTGTAAAAAGGTTAAATGGATATGAATGAAAGATCATAACGCGGGCCTGTATAGTGCTGGGTCAGATTTAGAAAGCATGATTTATTTTTTGAACCTGCCAAAAACAGCAGCCCCGGCCAGGGATCCCAATGCCCCGAAAATAAAGTGAAGAGCAAAAGGATATAACAATCCGCTAACCAATGAACCGAAAGGAATCCCGGTTGCCATCATAATGCCCTGGCGGACCAGCGGAATAGATGAATAAGCAAGCCCACCGGCAACTGCAATGTATAAATAGCTGTTTTTCCCGGTTTTGTTAATAATTAAATCGCCTATAAAACCAGGTAACAAAAAGGTGAAAGGCATAAATGCATTCCCGAAATGAAATATGGGCAGAAATGCTGATGCCGAAGCGCCCAGCGAGGATATGGACATAGCAAACCGTTGGCGACTGAGCATTTTACCGGCCATAAACAACAGCATAAATTCAAAGCCGTGATGTCCCGGCAGCTTAAGCGGTACATTTACGCGCTCGCGAAGAACAACTGCAAAAAATCCAAGCAACAGCAGTAACCCGATTTTTATTAAGTCGGAAGTGTTGTCAATTTGAAATGCTTTTGATGTACTCTTTTGGTACATGTTGCCATTCGTATTTTTCATGATTCTCAGGTTTTTCAACGATCAGTGTTATTTTGTTATCGCGCATTACCGGTCTTATCCAGCCATCTGCCATCATGGTATCAGTATCCTGAATTTCGACACCCTCACGGGTACAGATACGATCGAGAGTAAGACGTTTTTTTAATTCGAGGGCACTGAAAATGCCTTCAGTTTCCCTCAACATCGGAAGCCATAATACTCTGCCATCGTTGCCTGCATGGCGCAAACCCACGGCTGCAAGTGCCCCGATTACACCAATCTTTTCGCCGGTAAGTCCTTCGAGGTAAATATTGCTTTGCTGTGCAGTGTCATGGGCCAGGGTTTTATTCAGAACCTTTATCTTGGCATTTTTACCCCAGTTCGCGATTGTAACTGAAATATTTTGAGCAGATGCCACGCATAATCCTGCATCCGAACCAGGTGCCGATTCGCGCAGCAAAAATTCACAGCAATAGGCTATAAGCCTGGGTTCAACTGATGGTTCACATTCAATGAGCAGGCAGGCCGAACTGTTGTGCGAAGTGTACGGAATATCTTTATGTACCAGCAACTGGTGTCGCGTAATACTGATCAAACGGGCAATCCCGGCATTCTGCAGGCCGGTACCCAGTTGACGGGCACGGTGGCCTGTTCCCCTGCTTTCGAGGTTATCCGTGTCGTCAATCCCGATATAGTAGTACATTGATTCGATGCTATTGCAGGTTCATATCGCCGGCAAAAGTATGACAGATATTCGGAATTTATTCAGAATTCTGAATATAAAGTACAAAATATTATTTGGACTATTTTAATACAAAGTGTTCAGTAATTTTGCGCCGGGCAGGAACCTGCAAGCTATGGGCAGTCGAACATTTTTAAATTGATTTATAGAAATCTTCCCGGTACATTTCACCTATAGGTATCGACTTATTCCCGATAAATATCCGCTCGCGTTCGATGCTGTTAATTTTGGCAACTGCCACAATATAGGATTTATGGCAACGTACAAAACCTTGGTTGAGCATGTTGCTTAATTCCTGCAAGCTGTGGCTGGCCAGTATTTTCTCAGTTTTGCACATAATACACTGGAAATCGCGCATGCCTTCGATATACAGGATTTCGTCCTGCATAATTTTTATCAGCCGGTATCCAGATTTTACAAAAATATAGTCGGCTTTCCCGCTTGCCGGTGCCAGGGCTGATTTCTTCCATTCAATAAATTCTGCTGCTTTGTTTACGGCCTGTGCAAAACGTTCGAAAGTATAAGGTTTCAGCAGGTAATCGGTTACCGAAAGTTCAAACCCGCGCAAGGCATATTCGCTGTAAGCTGTTGTAAGAATTACCAGCGGGCGCTCCCTCATTTGTTCAAGCATCTCGATGCCGGTCATTTTATCCATCTGAATATCGAGAAATAAAAGATGTACTTCGTGGTTTTTAAGATGAGCAAGTGCATCGGCAGCATTGCGAAAAGTTGCCTCCAGGTTTAACCGGGGCAACTTTGCGACAAACGACCTGATTTTTTCGAGTGCCAGTGGCTCGTCATCCACGGCAATACATTTAAGATTCATCCAGTTCAATGGTAATTACAACGTTATACCTGTTATCGCGCTGGCTGATATCGATGGTATGCCGGTTCGGGTAAAT
>DGQJ01000165.1 GCA_002389705.1 Bacteroidales bacterium UBA4417 | reverse complement strand
GGAAGCGGAAGCCAGTCGGTGGATGTAACGGGCATAACGGCCAATACCTGCTTCGCTTCAACCGGAATTTCGGGCGGGAAATATACCATTTCGCCAACTGATTGTCTTTACACGGAAGTATCTGAACCTGGAAATAATGCATTGGCAGTATTTCCGAATCCGGTTAAGGAAAACCTGGAAGTACGTTCATCTGTAGCAATCAAAAAAATTGAACTTCTGAGTTTGTACGGAAACATCGTCAGGACTTTCGAAAACCAGTCCACATTGTCGCTTTCCGGAATTCCAGGCGGGATGTATTTTTTAAGGGTAACTTACTTCGACAACCGACAAAAAACGGGACCGATAATGAAGTTATAGTGAAGAGTTTTGCTTCGCTTTGCCCGCTTTGACAATGAATAGTTGCTAGTGAATAGTTATGTAACCTGATGGGTATACTACGAAAAATATTGACGATTATAATATTAGGGCTGACCTTTCCTCTATATGGACAAGAAAGTTCTAATGACACAGTTTTTATTGAAAGGGACAGTTTACGTGGAACTGCACAATCAATTTATTTTGACAGTAACAAAAACAGCAAATTCTATGACAAAATAAACAATTGGGAGTTTGATAAATATGACACAGCGAATTATAAGTATTCAACTGACTACTTAAAAGAAAATAATCCCATTTTAGCTAAAAGTAAGCCTGTAATTCCGCTGACTAAATGGGTGATATTGAAGCAATATAAAGGGAAATATTATGCATACCATCCATGTGATTTCTTATTCCATTTCAAGGTTTCAATCAACGACACAACATATATTGAATGGACAGGCGAAGGACCTGTTGCTAATAAAATCATAGAACAGAGAAAAATCAATAACAATACATATGAGTTTAAACTGACTGGTGTTTATGACAAAGACAGAGTAGTTATAATTCATATCATTGATAGTAATAGGGGAATTGCTATATTTGAGGAAATAAACAAAGGAGCAGACAAAAAACGATATTTTATGATTTCTGCCGACAAAATAAAAACTGTTCCTATAATAGTAAACAACTGTGAAACATACAAACAAGTTGAATTGCGCTTCGACTCTGACCCTCAATTTGAAATTCCAATTATCATTCCAGAGATAATTGATAAATGAGAGGTAAAAAAAGGCTACATTTAATAGCACCTATGCCCTATAGCCTATGAAAGATCAATTTGATACAATTTGCCCTGAAGAAATATTCTACCTTTGGACAGTGATGAAGCCCGCAAAACGGCTAATTTGCATAGCTGCAAACCTTTACCATCAGTGCTAAAAAAACGTATGAGAAGATTAATGCTATTGCTGACAATTATTGGAATGACAATTTTGTTTTCATGTGGAGACTGCATGCAAAAAGTTTCCGGAACAGTACTCGATGAACAGACAAAACAACCAATCGACAGTGTTTATGTTCAGGAAGAAAACAATTACGAGTACAACTCAATTACTGACCAAAAAGGGAATTTTGAGCTATCCAGAATTTCTGGCGGATGTTTTCGCTGTCCCCCGATGAAAGTTGTCCTGAGCAAAACAGGTTTTGAGCCTGTATCAATAATGATTGAGAATGGCGAGCATAAAACTGTTAGACTAAGAAAACTTTCAAAAATCTGAAACAAAATAAAGCGCTAATGGTAACAAAGGCATAGCCTAATGGTGAGTGATAAATTGAGAATGAATTCGAAAACGCCGTAGGCATCTGAACATTTGAACAACTGAACAATTGAACGCCGAAGGCATTAAACCTTTATACGCCACAGGCATTGAACACTCAAACTTCTCGTTTTTCCAGCAAATCCCGTATAACCACCGACGCCATAAAACACCCAAACACTGCAGGCATATACGAAATGGTGCCCACATTCGACTTTTTATTGCTTTCGCCCTCCTGCAGGATTACCGCGCTGCGGTCGACCACCTCAGGCGAAAAAACAACTTTAATCCCGTTGCGGACACCCAACTTATGCAGGCGTTTCCGCATATAATAAGCCAGTTTGCAATTGTACGAGTCGTCGATATCGGCCACGGTCACCAGTCCGGGATCGAACTTCCCTCCTGCCCCCATGGAGCTTACCACGGGCAGGCCCAGCTGAACACAGGTGTACAAAAGATACACCTTTGGTGAAAGGGTATCGATGGCATCAACCACGTAGTCGTAACCCTGTTTCAAAATTTCGAGGGTGCGTTCGTCGCGGATATATTCGTGGATTACCGTAAGGTTAAGGGCTGGATTAATATCGAGCAGGCGGCTTGCCATAATTTCGGTTTTGGCTTTGCCTTCGGTACTTTTTAAAGCCGGCAACTGCCGGTTGCGGTTGCTTGGGTGAACAGTGTCGCCATCAATAATAGTCATACGCCCTACACCTGCCCTGCATATCTGCTCGGCAGCCATAGCACCCACGCCACCCAGGCCGGCGACAAGCACATGTTTATCGTGTAATGTGGCAAGTTTTTCCTTACCTATCAAAAGTTCGGTACGGCTAAGCCAGTGTGAAGTTGGCATAAAGGTTTTATAAAGTTTGCGAAGATAAGGAAATATGAGAATTTGAAATTCGATATGCAAAGGACAAAACGGAAAGGTTTTGTGTATCCTGTTTCTGGCAGTCCGGAGTATTCAGCAGCGAATTCGGGTTTACTA
>DGQJ01000410.1:4903-5032 GCA_002389705.1 Bacteroidales bacterium UBA4417 | reverse complement strand
TATCGATATTCAGAATTTCTATTTTGCCGGTGGATCGTCGGAACTGGTTGATCCTGTTCCTGCCAGCCTCAATGCACAGAAACTGCTGAACCATTTCAGGCAATCGGGTCAGCTGGTTATCCATGTAAA
>DGQJ01000410.1:1899-4898 GCA_002389705.1 Bacteroidales bacterium UBA4417 | reverse complement strand
TAAAGACCGATTTACTCGAATACTTGCAGAAAAACCAGGTCAAAAAACTGTTTTTGTGTGGTATGCAGACAAACATGTGCCTTGAGGCTGCTACCCGCGCGGCTTCCGACCTCGGATTTGAATGTGTGGTGGTTCACGATGCCTGTGCTGCTAAAAACCAGGTATTCAATGGCCGTACCGTGAGTGCCGCCGATGTGCACGCTGCTGCCCTGGCAACCCTGAAGGCCTACGCATCCATAGTAAGCACCGAAGCGTACCTGGGGAGTGGGAGGTAAGTGTGCTTTGTGCTAAGTGCTTAGTGAATAGTGAATAGTGAATAGTGCTGAGTGCTCTGTGCACAGTGCCATATGCAACTCAGCAAAATCACATACTTTTAACAAGCGGAAACCCTTTGAAACACTGAAACACTGAAACATTGAAACTATTGTTGCTTCCACGTCCCTCCTCGCAATAACCCTGAAACATTGAAACCCTGAAACATTGAAACCCTGAAACTTTTAAAACCCTGAACCGAGCGAAGCGAGCTCACCGAAGGTAAACTCTTGAAACTTTTGAAACCTACCCATGCAACCCGACTCACAACTTCTTCTGCAGATAGTTACCATGCCCATGCCTTTTGGCAAGTACAAGGGAACCTTGCTTTGTAACCTCCCGGTTTCGTATCTCGAATGGTTTAACCGGAAAGGATTTCCCGACGGCAAACTGGGTATGCTGTTGCGCACGGTTTACGAAATCAAACTGAATGGGTTGGATGATATTTTGCACACCCTGAAAAAAATGAACCCGTCCAAATGAAAGCTTCCACGCTCAGCGCCCTTAAAAAGGAACTAACCACTTTACCTGCCGGCGATGTGGTGGAGCTTTGTCTGAAACTGGTAAAATTCAAAAAGGAAAATAAGGAACTGCTGAGTTACCTGCTTTTCGATGCCGGAAATGAAAATGAATTTATCCGGCAGGTTAAGCAGGAAATTGATCAGATGTTTGCCGATATCAACAAAAGCCAGCTGTATTATGCCAAGAAAAGCATCCGCAAAATTCTGAAAACCACACAGAAATACATCCGCTACTCGGGCCGTAAACAAACCGAAGTTGAGTTGCTTCTTTATTTTTGCTCCAACATGAAAAGTTCCGGAATTCCCTATCGCTCCAGCAATGCCTTGCACAATCTTTTGCTGAACCAGGTGCGTAAAATTCAGGCAGCCATACGTTTGCTGCACGAAGACCTGCAGCACGATTACAGCAACGAACTCGCCCAACTGCATCTGCCGGATGTACCGACTCATTAAGCCTCTATCGGGCCCTGTTGCCCCTGATCCGGTAACTAATGAACAATCCTGGCTGTTTTATCGTAAATTTGTAATGCCATCCTGAAATTATTATAAACCTAAATTCTCTGACTTATGAAATTAAACCTGTTTCAAAAATCGATAGCTACACTGGGCCTGCTGGCAGTGATATTACTTTTCGCAGGCTGTCCCTATTCAAGCACGGTGCCTGTCGACGAGGGAACCGTAAAAGTTGATGATAAACTGGTTGGAACATGGATCAGCGCTTCCGACAAGGAAACCGTTAATCCAACGTATTTTGTTATAACAAAGGATGATAAGCTGCACGCTACTGCAAAAAAAATGGAATTTTCTTCGGGCGACAGCACCTATTCAACCACCATTTATCACCTCACTTTTTCGGATGTAAACGGCGAAACCTTTATGAATGCCATTGAAGAAGGAGGATCGACATACAGCATCCTGAAATTTAAATTTGATCCTAAGGCGGGGGAAGTTTATACGGCTGAAGTTACGGATTACATTAAAGAAACTTTCAGTACCTCGAAAGAACTGAAAGATTTTATTGCCAAAAATAAAGCAAACAGTTATTTCTATACCAACAGCAACGAAACCTACGTCCGTAAATAGGGAGAAGCAGCCTACAGATTTTGGATCACATTTTTAAACAGCCGTATCAGCTGAATTTCAGCTTTTGCGGCTGTTTCAAGTATATCCTCGAGCCTTGCCGGGACCAGGTTGTCGGGGTCGCAAAGATCCGTAACCACCGAAACGGCCGCACAAGGTAATCCCATGTGGTTTGCTACAATTACCTCGGGCACAGTCGACATGCCTACGACATCGGACCCTATCATTCCCAGGTAGCGGTATTCGGCGCGGGTTTCGAGGTTGGGCCCGGCAACCACGGCATAAACGCCTTTGTGCAGCGTTATATTCAATAACCGGGCGGCAGCTTCCATTTTGTTGTTTAACACGGTCGAATATGGGCAACTCATATCCGGGAAACGCGGGCCCATTTCATCGATATTTTTTCCGGTCAGCGGGTTGGCAGGCAGCAGGTTGATGTGATCGTCGAGCAGCATCAGGTCGCCTTTGCCATAGGTTTTGTTGATGGCGCCGGCCGCGTTGGAAAGCAACAGCCATTTCACGCCAAGCAATTTCATCACCCTGATGGGTAAGGTTACCTGTTGAAGCGAATATCCTTCGTAAATGTGAAAACGGCCCTGCATGGCAAGTACCTTGTGCCCGAGCAGGTTTCCATAAATCAGTTTGCCAAGGTGCGATTCAACTGTTGACACCGGGAAATGCGGAATATCCGCATAATCGAGGGCAACCTCAATTTCAATTTCGTTTACCAATTTACCCAAACCTGTTCCCAGCACAATGCCGGTATCGGGAGATGTTATACCTTTGCTACGCAGAAAAGCAGCTACTTCCTTTATCGTATCAAACATAAGGCGATTGTTGATGTTTCTATATGACTGCTAAGTTACACAAAGCGTTTCACCCTTGATTCCGGTTTTACAAAAAAAAGATTTCAGCCTTGGAACCACGAAATTTTGATACCCTCCGCGAGCATCTCACCAAGGATTTTATCTGGCCTTCGGTGTACATGTTTAAATTTATAGCCCCTGCCAACAACCGCATCTTCGCCCTGCTGCACGATTTGTTCCCGCACCAGGCTGAGTTTACCAACAGGCATTCGGCAGGTGG
>DGQJ01000410.1:0-1732 GCA_002389705.1 Bacteroidales bacterium UBA4417 | reverse complement strand
ACTCAGCACCACTACCTCCCCGCCTGGCTATGACCCAACATTTTTAGCAAAGCCGGGAATTCATTTTCAAAATTGGGTGTAAATAAACCCGTTCCGAGATTTTTCCTGATTTCGAGCACAGTCCAGAAACGCCCGTCGGCAAGTTCCGATTTATTAATTACAGGCATAGCGTTATAAAGGGCGGTAAAACTGAAAACCAGTTCCGATTCCGTGCTGGTTTCCCATTTATAGTGCATAAAAGGCACCGGTTTTAGTCCGGTAATATTTAATTCTTCTGATGTTTCGCGCATAAGCGCCTGCTCAATGGTTTCGCCCAGGTCCACATGACCGCCAACCGCTGTATCCCATTTGCCGGGGAGAGTATCTTTATGTAATCCCCGCTTTTGCAGGTAAATTTCGCCTTTACTGTTCACCAGGTGCAAATGAACCACCGGGTGAAGTTTGCCAGGCCCGCTGTGCACTTCCTTTCGCGTTGCTTTACCGATGATCATCCCTTTTTCATCTACCAGCGGAACCCAATCGGTATTGCTGCCTGCAATTCGATGCTTCAGTTTTGCCGAAAGCAATTGCCACAGGAAGAATAGTCCGAATAAGATGTACAGAAAAGCGCCGCTGATAAATGCCCAGGCTTCCTTGCTCATGTAAAAGGCTGAATACACAATTAAAATCGTATATGCCATCATAAGCCAGAACAACAGTTTCATGGTTTTTTGCATGGCTTTTTCAGCCCCGGCCGGCATTTGCATTTCGCCCATATAACGTTGGGTGTACATCATCAGCAGGTTTTTACTGCTGAAGGCTGAAAATCCAAGCACAGCACAAAATATAAGGTTTATAAGTGCCGGTTTTAACTTGAAAAATATTTCATCGTTTAAAGCAATGGAAATGCCGCCCAAAGCAACCAGCAAGGCCGTATCGAAAAATATGAAGCGGTCGAAACGCTTTTCGCGGATAAATACATAGCCCAGCTGCCCGACCCCGAAAACAACCGCCACCACAAGGCCTGCTTCTGTCGACCAGAATTCATCAACCAGGATAAAGACAAATATCGGGAGTAAACCGGGGAGGAGTTTTTTGAAGAGATTGAGTTGGTTGTTGTTCATTTTGGATGCGGGACGTTGATTGGTAGGTTGTAAGCTGTAAGTTATAAGTTGTAAGATTTAAGTTTTTTCAACACGGTACAAAGCAAGTATCCTTAATCCTGGGGGTGTAGTCACCCCTCTCATTTAGGAGAGGGGACGGGGGTGAGGTTTGCATCATTCGTAAATCTCCTCAAATCCCCAATTCATCTCCACCCTTAAAGCAAAAAAGGAGCTCTTGTTTGAAGAACTCCTTTCATGATTTTTATAGAAATTATTTTGCGAAACTTATAGCCCTGGTTTCGCGTATTACCGTGATTTTGATCTGTCCCGGATACGTCATTTCTTCCTGTATCTTTCTGGAAAGGTCGAAAGCAATCTGGTTCGATTCTTCGTCGGAAACCTTATCGGCACCAACAATTACGCGTAACTCGCGGCCTGCCTGTATGGCGTAGGTTTTAACCACACCGGGGTAGGAGAGGGCAATTTCTTCAAGTTTGTTAAGGCGTTGAATGTATGCTTCAACCACTTCGCGGCGTGCACCGGGGCGGGCACCTGAAATGGCATCGCAAACCTGAACGATAGGAGCAATAAGGGTTTCCATTTCGATCTCATCGTGGTGGGCGCCGATGGCATTGCAGATATCCGGCTGT
>DGQJ01000300.1 GCA_002389705.1 Bacteroidales bacterium UBA4417 | reverse complement strand
CAAACAGGCTGCCACAATGGTAGTGTAACAACAGGCGGTACCTTGTACAAAGGCGTTCAGGATGCTACTAAAGCGCTCCTCGATCAGCTTGCTGCAAAACTCAAAGTTGGCGGAGTTGATATTCTGAACAGGAATCCGGATGCTGAAAGCAACCTTTGGGTTACCAAAACCACCAATAAATACGATGGTTACCTGAACATTTACGATCCTATCAACAACCCGAACGGTGAAGCAAACAACGGTACTATGTTCCAGGCTGCCAGCACAAACGGATTTAGCCAGGCACAGAAAGACAAAAATGCTACCTTACCAAAACTTACCCTAACCAATGCCCAGATGGGAGCTATCATCAACTTCCAGCTTTGCCTCAGGGATTACAGCTTAGGTATTCACAACACCAAATATACCCAGGCTTTACTCAAAAATTCAATTGCAATACTGCCTTAATTTAACACTGAACAGGGTTGCCATCAAAGCAATCCATTCAAAACTCGAATTCCTTATTTCAAAAGACCTTCTGGAAATTTCCCGGAGGTCTTTTGTTTTTCAGCACTTACATTTTTTTGAATTATTATTTAGCCAAAGGTTCGCGGAATAATGCTTTCGTTATATTTGCTTCACATTTAATTACTCTTAACATGAAAAATCTGACATCCCTCACTGTTTTTGTATTGCTGGTATTGGCTGTTACTTTGCAGCTCCCTGCACAAACGTCGAAAGACTCTTTGCCCGAAAAATATATCTTCACCAAGGTGATTGATCTGCCGGCCACTCCTGTAAAAGACCAGTCGGCAACCGGCACATGCTGGAGTTATGCCACCACCTCTTTTATTGAATCGGAACTTATCAGGCTTACCGGCGAGACCTTTGATCTTTCGGAAATGTTCAGTGTTCGTAAAGCATACGAGGCTAAAGCTAAACGATATGTGCGATTTCATGGGTTGGCCAATTTTGGCGAGGGAGGCCAGGCACATGATGTAATGAATGTTGTGCGGGAATTTGGGCTGATGACCGAGGCTGCCTATTCGGGCCTGGCAAACGGCCAAACCAAACCGGCACATGGCGAACTGGCTGCGTTACTCGAAGCCATGGTTGGAGCAATTTCGAAAAACCCCGCAGGCAAACTTTCGCCTGAATGGTCATCTTCGGTTTCGGCAGTGCTTGATGTATATCTCGGCAAAGTTCCGGCTACCTTTGGTTCACCAGCTGTTACACCGCTCGAGTTCGCAAAAAAAATAAACCCTGATGATTACGTTGAGATTACATCGTACACCCACCATCCTTATTACTCGTCCTTCTCGCTCGAAGTACCTGATAACTGGTCAGGAGGCAATTATTACAATGTTCCGCTTGATGAACTGGTGCAGATTATGGATTATGCACTGAGCAAAGGATTTACC
This sequence comes from Bacteroidales bacterium UBA4417, assembly GCA_002389705.1. Lineage (GTDB taxonomy): Bacteria > Bacteroidota > Bacteroidia > Bacteroidales > UBA4417 > UBA4417. The sequence continues at coordinate 2,002 of DGQJ01000300.1, read as the reverse complement.
GTTGATTGGGATGGAGATGTAAGTGATAAAGGCTTTTCGCATAAAAACGGTGTGGCTGTTGTACCCGAACTGAGTATTGAAAATATGAACGGGACCGAACGCACCAAATGGGAAAAGCTATCGGAAAAAGAAAGAAGAGCACAGTTTTATAGTTTCGAGAAACCCGTACCTGAAAAAATGATCACTCCTGAAGCAAGGCAGGCAGCATTCGATAATTTTTCAGCTACCGACGATCACCTGATGCACATCACCGGTACTGTAAAGGACCAGAATGANNTATATCAGGCTGAATACCATAGCTATTATGGTACACAAAGATGCCATTCCAAAAGACATTAAAAAGAAACTCAATATAAAATAATCTTTAAATAGCTATTTATCTGCGCAAAGCATGGAAATCCTCCGGAAAGCCTTAATCAGTTTACCGGAGGATATTTTTTGGCCAAAAATCAATAAACCTGAGGATAGTAATGCATTTGCAACAGCTACTTATAAGCAAAGATGCGAGGGGCTAATATGGTTTCAACCTGTAAGAGCAATTTTTATTTCGGAAGTTTGGCATCATACGCTGTTAAAAATGAAACAGGTACGAATTTTAATTAATCGATATTTGCTCCAAACATTAATGCGATATTTTTAAATGCCTCAATTGACAAGGATTTCCAAATAATCAGGAATAAAGTTACCTATTGTTAAAAGTTGCTCGAAAGCCGGGTTGATTAACATTTTTTAACAGCAAATTAAAGGGAGTGAATATAGGCTGTTTTTACTTTTGCACATCAATTTAAGGACTCAGAAATGTTAGAAAGCAACATCAGTGAATTAAACGAGAAGATACAGCGTGAAAGTGCGTTTGTTGATATGCTTACCCTCGAAATGCACCGGGTAATAGTTGGGCAGAAACAAATGATTGAACGACTGATTATTGGTTTACTCTCGAACGGACATATTTTACTGGAAGGTGTTCCCGGCCTGGCCAAAACACTTGCCATAAAATCGCTGGCTAATTCCATTGACCTTAGCTTCAGCAGGATTCAGTTTACTCCCGACCTCCTGCCCGCCGATGTTGTGGGGACTATGATTTACAGCCAGCGGAGTGAGGAATTCCAGGTACGCAAGGGTCCGGTGTTTGCCAACTTTATACTGGCCGACGAAATTAACCGTTCCCCGGCCAAGGTTCAGAGTGCCTTGCTCGAAGCCATGCAGGAAAAACAGGTTACCATTGGCGAAAAAACCTATGCCCTTCCCGACCCGTTCCTGGTGCTTGCCACCCAAAACCCGATTGAACAGGAAGGTACTTATCCGTTACCCGAGGCACAGGTCGATCGATTCATGCTGAAGCTGGTAATAACCTATCCGCTGAAACAGGAAGAAAAGCTGATACTGCGTCAGAACATCAACAACGAAATTCTGACGACACGCAAAATCCTCAAACCTTCTGATATTCAGCGGGCAAGGGAAATTGTAAAGGAAGTTTACCTCGACGAGAAAATTGAGAACTATATCACCGATATTGTATTTGCAAGTCGTTTCCCGGCCGATTACAACCTGAAAAAATTCAAGGATCTGATCCGTTATGGTGCTTCACCCAGGGCCAGTATATTCCTGGCAATGGCTGCAAAAGCGCATGCTTTTATCAAAAGGCGCGGGTATGTGATTCCGGAGGACATCAGGGCTGTAGCACACGATGTGCTGCGCCACCGCATCGGATTAACCTATGAGGCAGAAGCCGAAAATATAACTTCCGAAGACATCATTAACGAAATCCTGAATTCGGTTGAAGTACCATAGCCGTGATGTTCACAGGCAAATGAAGTGATGCGAAAATTTAAGATTATACTTCGACGATTCCCTCCAACAGGTGCAACCTGCTCTTGCTAAATGCGGAGTACAACATCGTTTAAAAGTATTCTTACATTGAATTATCACTTCTTCCAACACTTTGGTTGTACCAAATCCCATCATTAAATATCGAAACACAGTGGAACCCTCCGAGATTTTA
>DGQJ01000239.1 GCA_002389705.1 Bacteroidales bacterium UBA4417 | reverse complement strand
CGCGACGCATTCTGTATGCGTCCCATCAGGAATTTGTCAATACGCAACATGGCCTGGCCTTTATCGACCTCAAACCTGAAGTGTTCGTACAAATCATTCTCTTCGGCTGATACCGAATTATCGTCTAATTCTTCTTCTATCATAATTTGTCAGGAGTTCCGGTTTTAACTACCGGATTATGAATTTGCCGCTGGCCTTTAAACCATTTGTGGAATTATTGAGAACCAAAATGTAAAATCCGGGTGAAAGCGAGCTGACATTAACAAGTTCTGTATATCCACCTGTCATTACCTGGCTGCCTGTAGCAGATAGAATAGTAAATTCCACTTTCCCCCTTGGGCTTTCAAGCCACGATTGGGGTAACCTGACTATCAGATTACCATCCGTTACCGGATTAGGTTGAATTGCCAGGTGTTCAACAGCAACTGGTTTTATAATTCCAACCGGGTTAGCCGGGCCGATGATCGGGCGCATCATCAGGCTGCCGTAGTTGGCAGGGTCACTCATTATCCAGGTTCCATTCACATTATAAAATCGTTTGGTCTGGCTATCCTTATACCTGTCGAAGCCAACATTCAGGTTCTCCACATCTGCCTGCGTCCAGCCAATATAAAATCTTAAGCCCGGGAATGTTGCCTGGTCAATAACCAGCGGGGTGTCGAACCAGTATGAGTTAAATTCATTGGCAATGCTTGTATAAACAGGAGTTACACCTCCCAGCGTTTTGATAACCTGGTTAGGTTTGCCGTTTGCATCATTCCAAACCTGCAGGTCGATGAATTTTTGGTTGGCGCCACCAACCACCGGGTTAAAATAGATCATCATGCCCCGTAAGGTGTCTTTTTCATTGAGCTTAAACTGCACGGCATACGATCCCGGAGAACCGTTTATACCAATGCCGGCTTCAGATGTACCGTTATCGTAAGCATAATAATTACTGAATAGCTGGTCGAAGCGTATAGTATCATTCGAACGGTACAAGGGATTTGGATCGGCGGAAAGCATATGGGTAATGTGGAAAACAATCTTTTCCTCATCTGATACAGGGAAAAAGACATTGACCGGAGGTTTGGCCCAGGGGCCATAAGTTACGTATCCATCGGTAGCATAAGGTGCAATAGTGTAAGGCTCACCATCGTAATCCGCGATTGGAAGCGGATTGCTGTTTTTTGTGATGTTGTAGCGGTAAGTACGGTTCCTGTTTTTATTGTCGAGGTTAGCAATAGACATGGACAAGGTGTCCTTCATTTCATTATCAAAGTTCTTCGCATATTGCCTGTAAGGCATTGATTCGTAATTTTTAAGCATTGTGGGTGCAATATCTGCAAATGCTACGTCTTCCATCACGGTATCGAGCAATTGGCGTCCGTAGTTGAGATAAACCACATCAATATTCCAGTGGCTTCCGTTCGAACGCCAGTCGGGTTGTGAATTGCCCGAAAGCTTGGCAAGATTACGGAACCTGAACTGGAACCCGTTTTTATAATACAAAGTGCTGTCAATAACCCTTGTTATAGGGATCATGACCCTTTTAAAGTAATTGTTATTTATTCTGGCAAAGGTATCAACCTGTACTCCCCCGTTCGTCGACCATCTTTCGGTCCAGCGGGGGACCTTAACCACTCCCGAAGAAGTAGATTCTTCAATACTGTCGCCTGGCGAGTGAAATTCAAGGATGAGTGAATCGCTGCCTGATGGCGGGCTGATAGTTCGTCCCTGGGGCTGGTAGTAAAAGCTCAGATAGATGGAATCACCCCGGCTCAAGGCACGTTTTTCAGTCGAAATAATGGAATCGAGCCTCAGTGGCAATGAGGTGAGATAGTCAGCCTGAAACTGAAACTGTCCTGCTCCCGGGTACAAAGTCCCTTTATCATCAAGTGCATCAAGCGTTACTACGCCAACACTGGGCGGATATTTTGCAAAATCGGTATTCACAAATGCAAAACGATCGATCCATTTAGCGGGCGATGGATACACTGTATTTACCGAAAAATCATCGTAAAATGGAAGTGTAATTGCTCCTGTTGGAACCGAATGTGCGCTTTTTAGCTGCGTTTGTCGGGAAATAACCGGGTTGAACAGGGGAGAAGTCAGCATCTCCTGGGCAGAAGCTGCAACGCCTACAAGGACTAAGATAACCGTGGCAATAATGTTTTTTATCATCAACATGCGGATTAAGGAAGCGGTGTTTCCGCGGGAATGGTATCAATCACAAGATTCCTGATGTATTCTTCGAAATTCAGCTCATTTCCTGCTTTATAGGTGAGGTTGAAAACTGTACCAGCAACTACATGCTTACCGTAAACATACATCGGGTCTTGTTCGTAAACCAATGCATTGGTGCTGTCGCAGTCGCTCGAATAACTTTCACTTCCAACCTCAAACCCAAGTCTTGAGAGTTCAAGCAAAGCCGATTCGCGCGTTTTCCCGATCAGGAATGGGATTGCTGGCTGGCCGCTGCCGGTCCCTGAACCTACCACCAAATCGACTACTGAACCTTTACTGATTTGGGTACCTGGCTTTACAGAGCGCCCATTTACAGAAACTTTTAATACTGCATTTTCAGCAATATCAGGCACTACACTTATCCTGCCCAGTTTCAGACCGTAGGTTTGCAAAAGTGCTTTGGCCCTACGTAACGAAAGATCGACCAGCTCGGGCATGCTAACCTGCTCTGGCATAAACGATACCAGCGAGAGGTAAATTGCCCTGCCGGGTTTTACCTTAGTTGCAGGTGCCGGATCCTGCGAAATAACACTACCTGGTTTTTTGGTATAATCATAAATAGAGTCAACAACCACCAGGTCAAAATCTTTACTCGATTCCAGTTCATCTATCTGATCCATAGTAAGACCAACATAGTCGGGGGTTACAGCTACCTGGTCGTGACGCGTGTAAAGCTTTAGGATGGTAAGCGTGATCCAGGCAATTGCTATAAACAGCAATAAGGAATATGCGAGATGTTTTAAAAACCGCCGGGTTGTGATAAATTGTATAAAGTTCATACGCTTTTTTTGCCCTGTAGTGTTGCTAATGAGTCCCCGCAATAATAAACTTCGCGCGGCTGAAAATATTGTTTTTTGCAAAGATATAAATTTACTGAGCTGTGTTGATATTTAAAGGTTCTTTAACTTTGCCTCCTGATTCAGACATAGCTTTACTTTTTCGTACGGATTACTTTATACGTTTTTGCGCTGTTGCCTGAAACCAAATACCAGGGGAGTTCGGTTTTCCCGTTCCCGTTGCCTGCCGGGTACTGATGCTTATACTCGTATAAATGCCTGGTAAATATGCAGATAAATGCTTGCTGAATAATTTGTTTTTTAAATGCTTTTAAAATGGTAAAATCCAATATTGTTTTGTTTATGGGTGGCGACTCAGGCGAATATGAAGTTTCTATCGCCAGTGCTGCACAGGTTAAGAATTTTCTCGATCCTGAAAAATACAATGTGTTCCCGGTACTCATCAGGGATGGTAAGTGGATATACACTCAGGATGATGGAACCCAGGTTCAGTTTGACCGGAATAACCACAGCCTGCTGATTGACGGGGTTGCTGTTACGTTTGATTGCGCTTTTATTGCCATACATGGTACTCCGGGTGAGGATGGAAAACTGCAAGGTTACCTCGATATGGCCGGCATCCCTTATACCAGCTGCGATGTAACTACTTCGGCACTTACTTTTAATAAATATTTTTGCAACGACCTTGCAAAGCAATATGGTGTTAATGTGGCAGCAACGGTTATCATTCGTAAAGGCGAAACCTGGAATGCCGGTGCGCTGGCTGCAGAAGTCGGATTACCTTGTTTTATAAAGCCCAACAAAGCTGGTTCCAGCGTTGGAGTTAGCAAGGTGTACGAGGTCGCTGGAATTGATGGCGCTATTACCAAAGCATTTGTTGAAGATGACGAAGTGTTGGTGCAGCAATTTATAAAAGGGCGTGAGATGGCTTGCGGCGTTTTCAGCGTGGGTGGCGAAGTGAAAGTACTGCCGGTGACAGAGGTGATTTCGAAAAATGATTTTTTCGATTACCAGGCCAAATATACCGAAGGCCTGGCCAGCGAAATAACACCGGCACCGATAACCGAAGATCAGGCTGCGGAATGCCAGCGGTTTACTGCTTATTTGTATCGCAAATTCAATTGTCAGGGCGTGGTTCGTTTCGATTATTTCCTTACGGATGATCAGTGGTGGTTTCTCGAAGTGAATACGGTTCCTGGTTTTTCGGCTGAAAGTATTGTTCCCAAGCAGGCAAAAGCTGCCGGTTACCAGTTAAAAGACTTTTTTGGAATGCTGGTGCAGGAAGCGATGAGGAAGTAAAATTGTAGAAACAGAAAAACGCCGCGTATAATTACCGGCGTTTTTTTTGGGGGGGGATTATTTCTGGGCCGTCAGAAAATCGACCAGCCCCGCAACTGCCCTGGCACGATGGCTTATTTTGTTTTTTTTAGCGAGCGACATTTCTGCAAATGTTTGTCTATGTCCTTCGGGGACGAAAACCGGGTCGTAGCCAAAGCCTGCGCTTCCTTTTCGCTCTTTAATAATATTTCCATTAACGATGCCTTCGAAATAGGATACTTTTCCATCCAGAATTAGAGCAATCACTGTCCGGAACCTGGCTTTGCGGTTTTCAATACCATTGAGCTCAGCCAGAACTTTGTCAATGTTTGCTTCAAAGTCGTGTCCGTCAGTTGCATACCTTGCTGAGTACACTCCCGGGCGGCCGTTAAGTGCTTCTATTTCGAGACCGGTATCATCGGCAAAACAGTCGAAGCCATATTTATCAAAAATATACCGGGCTTTCAGCAGCGCATTTCCCTCGAGTGTATCTGCTGTTTCGGGTATATCGTCGGTGCAGCCTATCTGTTTCAGGGTTCTGATTTCGAAATGGTCGGGGATAAGTGGTTGTATTTCCTGTAGTTTATGTGCGTTGTTGGTGGCAATAATCAGTTCGTGCTTCATCATTTATTCATTATGATAAGGTTCATTTTTGAGGATAGTCATGGCGCGGTATAATTGTTCGGCGAAAAGCAGGCGAATAACCTGGTGGGTAAAAGTCATCCGCGAAAGCGAAACTGTAAGATCCGCTTTTTGTTTAATGCTTTCGGCAACCCCATAAGCACCACCTACTACAAAAAACATTTCCCGGGTTCCGACATTCATGGTTTTTTGAAGGTATCCTGCAAATTCGACCGAACTGAATTCTTTACCTCTTTCATCGAGCAAAACAGTATAATTTGATGCTGATAATTTTTCGAGGATCAAAGCAGCTTCCTTTTCTTTAACCTGTTCCGGGTTCAGGTGTTTCCTATCCTTGAGGTCGGGAATGATTACTTCCTTCACTTTAATATAATGCCTCAGCCGTTTCAGAAATATTTCATACCCATCGCGCACAAAAGCTTCGGATGTGTTGCCAATCATAAGCAGTGTAATGTTCATATTAACTGGTGGTTGGATTAAAAATTGAAACCCGGAGCTAACTGGGAATAAGGAAAACCATGCTTCAAAGATACTGACACTCCTAATAAAAACAGATAAAAAATCAGAATAGAATTTTTTGGATTGATTTTTGTATCTTTACGGTGTTGATAAATTCAGGTGATGAAAAAAACGATTCGAATTCTAACTTTCTGTTTGTCAGTATTTCTGTTTTCGGGCAGTACAATTTTGGCTGTTGCACCTCCCGGGGTTGTCGAAAACATTACTGCTGCCATCAGGACAGGGAATTCAGCTGAGTTGGCAAAATATTTCAATTCATCACTCGAAATTGTACTTCCGGGCAACGATGGCGCATTCAGCAAAGCCCAGGGTGAAATGATCATGAAGAACTTTTTTGCAAAATCTGCACCTGTTTCATTTACTGTAAATCAAAAAGGGAATTCGGCAGGTGGCGCTCAATTTCTGATTGGCACTTACAAAACCAAAACCGAAACACTCAATGTTTATATACTTCTGAAACCGGTTAATAATCAATTGCTTATACAGCAAATGCGTTTCGAAGCCGACTGATAAATCCAAAATATTTTCCCTGCCGTGACTATTGATGAGATTATTGTAAAAGCCCTTCGCGAAGATATTGGCGAAGGCGATCATACTTCCCTATCCACGATTCCTGCCAATGCCAGTGGTAAAGCCCGCTTACTGGTAAAAGAGGATGGCATACTTGCCGGCGTCGATATAGCCCGAAAAGTTTTTTATCACACC